>CAYLWV010000001.1:0-54258 GCA_964387485.1 uncultured Dechloromonas sp.
AGGATCTATCCCCGATAAACCCCGCCCGACCATCGTCGCGCGGGGTTTTGTTTTTAGTCATAATGCGCACATGAATGAATTTGATTTTGATCGCGAGATTAATCGCCAGACGCCGCCCCTGAATGACGCCATTAAATGGGGGAAGTATGCCGGCACCGACATTCTGCCGATGTGGATTGCCGATATGGACTTTGCGGCGGCACCGCCTATCCGCGAAGCCTTACAGCAGCGGATTGCCCATGGTGTGCTGGGTTATCCCCAGGTCACTCGCGAAGTCGTCGATGCGGTATTGCTGCATCTTTCCAGAGACCTGGGCTGGCAGGTGGATCCCGACTGGCTGGTCTGGTTGCCCGGCCTCGTTACGGGTCTCAATGTGGCCTGCCGTTCTATAGGTGAGGCAGAGGATGGCGTGCTGACGGCGGTACCGATTTATCCGCCATTCATGTCGGCGCCGCATTTGAGTGGCCGCCGCTTACAAACTTTTCAACTCACACAGGCCGCAAATTCCGGCAAATGGCTCTGGGATATCGACGCCATGCTGGCGGCCGCCGATGATTCGACCCGGTTACTGATGCTGTGTAACCCGCATAACCCGGTTGGTCGGGTCTGGCATCGCGATGAGCTCCTTGCTATTGCCGATATCGCCGAGCAGCGTGACTGGATTGTCTGTTCGGACGATATTCATTGCGAGCTGGTGCTGGAGCAGGGTGTTCGTTATACCCCGTTGGCTAGTCTGTCGCCGGAAATTGCCCGGCGGACCATCACCCTGTTTGCCCCATCCAAAACCTACAATATTCCCGGACTGGGCGCATCGTTTGCCGTGGTACCGGACGCAACACTGCGCCGTAGGTTCGAACGGGCCATGGCCGGTATCGTGCCGCATATCAATGTCCTAGGTTATACCGGGATGGTGGCCGCTTATACCCAGGGGGTGCCCTGGCGGGATGCGGTGGTGCGCTATTTGCGGGATAACCGTGATCACCTGGTGCGTGCCATCCGGGGGATCCCCGGCTTGAGCATGCACAGCCCGGAGGCCACTTATCTGGCCTGGATTGATGCCTCAGGCATCGCACGGCCGAGCGGTCTGACGGCGGCTGCCTTTTTCGAGCAGGCCGGCCTCGGGCTGTCGGCCGGACAGGATTTTCTACCCGGTGGTACGGATTATGTACGGCTCAACTTTGCCTGTACCCGCAAGACGCTTGATCTGGCGATCAGCCGCCTGAAGGCCGGTTGTCAATAATCAGTTCGCGCAGGAACAGATGTCGGGCGACTTCGCCACGGAGCATGGCTTTGATTTCGTCATCACTCTGACGACCCTTGAGCTCCAGGCGTTCACCCAGAATCCGGCAGTCGCTGCAGATAGGCGCATCCAGCGGTTGCTGGACGACCAATAGCGGATAGTGCTGGCGTAGCACCTCAAGTGACATCCCGGCGTCACTCCGGTAGCCGCGAATATCCGCACCGTGCAGTAAAAACCGGTATTGCTCGTAGGCGGCATTGAAATTGTAGGGTACCCAGACGGTTTGTCCGGCAACCTGCCATTGGACTTTGGCGGCATAACGTCCCATCGGGCCATCGAAAACGCTGAGGAAACCTGTTAGCGCCAGATAGGCGGCAAACACGGCAGGCAGGGTGACCCAGGGCAGCATGCGTGGGATGAGCAGTGCCAGCGCGAGAATGCCGAGCACGATGAACAGCAATACACCTTCCGTGCCCGAATACAGAGGTTGACCGACATCATGCTGCAATAACCAGCCCAGATAGCCGATGGCACCGATGGCAATGGCACAGATGAGGGTGGTGGTGAAGAGCAGCCAGCGGTTAAGACGGAACCAGACAAGGGCAATCAAGATGGCAAGAGCCGGCATAGCTTCCAGCAGATAACGGCTGGAGCGCTGGCTGGGGAAGCAGAAAACCACAAAGAGAATAAGTACCCACCACCAGAGAAAGCGTTCATCCTGGTCGAGGTCTTTGCTGCGCATGATTCGCCAGCAGGCCAGGCCGATGGTGCCGAACACAATGACCGCCAGCAGACCGGCATTAAGACCATAGCCCGGCAGCAGGGTCCAGATACTGCCATCACCCCAGAACATCTTGGAGAGATAGCTCGGGCCGTGCGGGTCGAATTTGCCGGCGTTTTCCCCGATGACGAATTCGTTCCAGACAGACTGTGGATCGGGGTCGAAGGCAAACCACAGGGCAAAGATGCCGAGGGAGAGCGCAGCGATCAGCATCAGTTTGAGGAGGTCGCGGCGGATAAACTCACCTAGGCGGTAGTGGCGGTAGCGCAAATACCAGAAGGCCAGGCCAACGCCCACCGGTAGCAAAAGGGCAAAGGATTTGTAAAGCAGGCCGATACCGATGCAGATAGCGATCATGAGCGGGATAGCCATGCGTGAATCAAAGCTTTTGCGGCCACCGAAGAGCAGCAGAAAGAAGGGCATGAAGAGCCAGAAGACTTCGCCGGCATTCGTCAGATAGGGCCGACCGAAGCGGTAGGTGCTGAAAAAAGCGAGCCAGACCAATGCCGCCAGGATACCGGTCAGCACATGCCTGTGGCTGATCTTCCAGCCCAGTAGGCCGACCAGCAGGGCCGTGGCCAGGGTGTAGAGGACATTCGGATAACGTAGCTGCCAGAGCGTCCAATCCTGACCCCAGCCGGTGCTCAGAATACCCTGCCAGAACAACATCGGTGGCTTGGTGTTGCGCATGTTGTCGAGCGTCGATTGCAAGGGTAGCCAGTGGCCGCTGTCGGCTGTCAGGCGAGCAATGTGGGCGTACGGGAATTCGTCGCCATTTTTGGGGATCTGCAGGCTGTCGAGCCCGAAGAAATAGGTTACGGTGGCCATCACCAGCATGGCCACACCCCAGATCAGCGCCCAGGGTGTGCCGGCGGGGCGCAGCGGTGAGGGTGTGGTTTTAGCCGAACGGCCGGTGCTTTCCGTTTTTTTGCGGCTCATTCGTGTGCGTGTGGTGTGTGCCGATGGGCCTGGCGGGCGGCGCGGTTCATCTTGAAGCGTCCGAAGGTCCAGAGATCGTTGGCCACGAAATTGAACACACTGGCGATGACGACGGCCAGCAGGTTGGCCAGCAGATAGTGCAGGAAGAGGGCAAACAGGTTGGTCAGGCCGAATTGCACGGCAATACCGACCCAGCAGGCCAGTGCATACTGGCCGAACTGCACGATCACCGGTACGGTCCGTTGTGCCTTGCGGTCATGCCACGTCCAGCGTCGGTTCCAGAAGAAATTACTGATGGTCGCGACAAAAATGGCGAGTGACAGCGAGAGGTTCAGACGCAGGGTTTCCTGAGTGACCTCGTTGAAGAGCATTTCCTGGCCGACGTAGAGCACGGCCAGGTTGACCACGACCCCCGAGGCGCCCACGATCCCGAACTTGATGAAGCGGGGGCGAAAGAAAGCGCCGATGACCGGCAGGTTCTGGAGCGTCTGAATCAGCTGCTGCATGGGGCGCTGGATCAGTGAGCTTCGAGCGTGAACGCCACCGGATGGGCAGCGGGCGGCAGGCCCAGTAATTCGTGTGCCTTATCCAGCACTTGAACGGGGGTAATCTGTTTGAGGCACTGGTTATCACCGTCACAGGGGGACATGCGGTGATTGTAGGCCGTCAGGCAGGGCGAGCAGGCCAGTGGCTGGTGGAAAAAGTAGGCGTTCTTTGCCCAGGAACGATACAGACGCGGTGTTTCCGGGCCAAATAGGATGATGGTTGGAATCGGCGTCATCGCCGCAAACTGGCCGGGGCCGCCATCGTTGGTGATCAGAAGTGCGGCGCGATGGAAGAGCGCCAGCAGGTGACGGACCGAGCGGGTGTAGCCGGTCAGGTCCACGCACATCGGGTGGCGGCAGTGATTGAGTACCGCCTGACCGAAGGCTTTGTCACCCTTCAGGCCGATCACGCCAACCGCGTAACCCTGTTGCAGAAAATGATCCGCCACCCGGTAATAGTTTTCCAGCGGCCAGGCACGGATGGGCAGAATGCCGCCGCTTGGATAGATCAGCACCAGCGGCTTGCCGGCAATCGTGGGGAAATCTGTCTCCAGTCGGCTGGTTTCGGCAGCGACCTCGCCATCGTTAAACACCAGGGTCGGTGGCAGGATTTCGGTGTCTTCCGGCACCGATTTACCGGCCGGATGTGACGTGCTGTCGATGGCATCCACCATGGTCAGCAGCTGATGGCTCAGATGGCGGTAGGGGTTGTACATCACCGGATTGGTCAGATAACCACCGCGGTAAAGGCCTTCCTGGGTATGCGGTTCGAAACCCACCAGCACGGGGGCACCGCTCATATAGGCAATCAGGCTGCTAACGCGGGCAAAGAGTTCGCAGTCAATGACCACGTCAAAGCGCAGGGTGCGCATTTTCTGCAGGGCTTCCCAGAGGTCAGCGGCAAAATCCTTGAGATTGCCGTCGTTGAGCGTGATGACGTTCTGCTTGGGCACCACCTGTAGCAGATCCAGCACTTCCCGGTTTTTGGCAAACAGCATCACATGCAATTCGGCCTCCGGGTAGCGCGACTGGATCTTGCGGAACATCGGTTCGGCCAGGACCAGACTGCCCATTTCCGACAGCAGAATTACCAGAATTCGGCGGGGCTCTCCGGTGCGTTGACGACGCAGCCCCAGTTTGCGCAGACACCAATCCCAGGCGGTAAACAGGGCGCACAACGGCACACCTGCATATTTATCAACAGCGCGTTGGAATCGAATATCCATGTAGATGATTAATTAGGCCGGCAAAGCCTGAATGATACCCGCCCTTGGGATAAAATACCGCCATGATGATCATCCCGTTTGCAGCTTTCCAGTATTGCCATGGCTAGTCGCTGGATACCGACCCTTGTGTTTGTTACAGGTCTGGGGGCGGCTGTTTTAACGTCGACCTTGCCGGAACAGCCCGTTTTCAGTGAACCTGAACCGGCGGCTGTTGCCTATGAAGCCCAGCGGGCAGCGGCCTTGCCGGCCACCTTCACCTGGTCTGATCTGCCCAGGCCAACGCCTTCGGCCCATGCAGCGACGGTGGCCGAGGTGTTGCCGGGGACCCGTCTGCCGGTGGCCAGACGTGAAGCTGATTTGGCACCTGTAACGCTGGTGGCTGCCTGGTTTGGCGGTAGCCGCGAGGGTGCGGCGGATGTGTCGCTGTATCAATCCGAATGGCGGGCTGGCTTTGACTGGATGCCGGCGCAGGAAATGTTGACCCGGCAACAGGCAGAAGATCAGCTAGGGCGCAATCTTCGTAAACTGGGTAACCCGTTGCTGGTAACCGAGCCTGGTCGTCTGCATCTGTTTTTTGTCAGCGTTTCCTATGGCGGCTGGGCGGGTAGTGCGCTCAACCGTGCCCATTCGGATGATGGCGGTAAGGCCTGGACGCCAGCACAGCGGATTGTGACTAGCCCGTTTTTCAATCTGAGTACCCTGGTGCGTAATCCGGGGCTATGGCTGACCGATGGCAGCCTCGGGTTGCCGGTGTATCACGAGTTCATTACCAAGCATGGTGAATGGCTGCGTCTGGATCCAACGGGGCGTGTTCTGGCCAAGGAACGTATGGCCATGCCGCGTGCCACCTTGCAGCCGGCAGTCGTACCTCTGAACGCCACGCATGCCGTTGCCGCGTTGCGTGACGCCGGCCCCGGCGAGAATCAGGTGCAATGGAGCGAAACTCGGGATGGCGGACGCAGCTGGCAGGGTGCCTCTGCCCGGACGATCCCCAACCCGAACTCGGCCGTGGCGATGATTGGGCTCAAGGACGGCTCGCTGCTGATGGCCTGTAATCCGATCGGGGGCAATCGCAACCAGCTGGCGTTGTTACGTTCAAAGGACCAGGGCAGCACCTGGACACTGGTGCGCATGATCGAACAAAGTGCGAATGACCGGGACGAGTATTCCTATCCGGCGTTGATTCAGGACCGTACCGGCATGATTCATCTGGTCTACACCTGGATGCGAAAGGGAATTCGACATGCCCGTTTTAGCCAGGCCTGGCTGAATCAGCCGGCTTCGGCCAGTACGCCTGCCCATAGCCCGGTGATTGCGCAATGAGTACCCAGCATCTCGTCCTTCGACTTTGCCGGCTGCCTTATGTGCGCATCCGGCTTGTGATCTGTGCATTAAGTCTACTGATGTTTGCACCGGTGGGGGATCAGATTCTCTGGCGCTATGTCTATGGCTTTGTGAATGACCTGAGTCCGACAACGTGGGTTTTATTCTTTGTCTGGCTCGGTTTTCCCAATGCCTTCCAGTATTGGGTCGAGTCCGAGTTACCGCTCAAACGACGCCTTATCCTGTGGTTGGGCATGGTGGTGTTTTATGTCCTGGCGCTCGGCTCGGGGCCCTTTGATCCCTATGCCTACGGCTATCAACCCTGGCCGCTGCTGCTGGGGCTGACGGCCTGGGTTGCCTGGCGTAGGCGCAGCGCACCGGCGCTGACCGTGCTGCTCGGTCTGGATCTCGGCATATTTTCGCTGCATGGTCTGGGTTCCGATAACCTTTGGGATTATCTGTTTGACCCGATACTGATGATTGTCCTTGGCATGACGTTGCTGCGCAGTGTGATGTCCCGTCGTAAAATCCGTCTTCAATCCAATGCTTAGGTTGTTTTATGTTTGATCTCGTCAACAAACACCGTAAATTTGTCCAGATTCTGCTGGCGCTCATTACTTTGCCGTTTGCCTTCTGGGGTATTGACTCCTATTTCAAGGATGCCACCTCGACCGATGAAGTGGCGCGTGTCGGTAGCAGTAAGATCACCCTGCAGCAGCTCGACGTCGCCATGCGTGAGCGTGCAGACCAGATTCGCAGCCGACAGGGTGGTACCGTTGACGCCAAGCTGTTCGAGTCAGCGCAGTTTCGCCAGAGCGTGCTCAACGAACTGGTCGAGCAGCGTCTGCTCCTGGTCGAGTCAGAGCGTCTGGGGCTGGTGGCGAACGATGTCGTGTTGCGCGATCTGATCGCCCAGATTCCGGCCTTTCAGGAAAACGGCAAATTTTCGCCGACTAAATATGAACAAGTGCTGCGTGCCCAGGGTATGAATCCGACCACCTTCGAGCAGAATCTGCGCCGTGATCTGACCCAGCAGATGTTGATCAGTGGTGTGGCGGCGACGACCCAGATGTCGCGTACCCAGCTAGATCAGATTATTGCCGCCGAAACCCAGGAGCGTGAGGTCGCTGTGGCCGTGATTCCGGCAGCCGATTATCTGAAGACCGTGACGGTCAGTGATGAGTCGGTGCGCCAGTTCTACGAATCGAACAGCAAGCAATTCCAGACACCGGAGCGTGTTAAGGTCGCCTATGTGGTGTTGAGTGATCCGAAGGTGGTGGCCAAAGAGTCGGAAAACTTCAGTAATATGGTTTACGAGCAATCAGACAGCTATAAGGATGTGGCCAAGGCCCTCAATCTGAAGATCGAGGAAAGCGCCTGGATCAGCGCCAATGGTCAGGGTGCCCAGGGTGTATTGGCCAACCCCAAGGTGATGCAGGCAATTTTTGATCCGGCCAGTTTGAAGGATCGTCGTAATAGCGCCGCCATCGAAGTGGCGCCGAATGTGCTGGTCTCCGTTCGGGTTGCGGCCTATGAACCGGTGGGTATGCGTCCATTCGACAGTGTTGCTGCCGATATCCGCACCTTTCTGATGCGTAAGGCCGCCGTAGAAAAGGCCACGGCGGATGGTGAAGGCAAACTGGCGGATTTGAAGGACGGCAAAACCGTATCCGACCTGAAATGGTCTAATCCCCGCAGTGTGAGCCGCTTGCAGCCTAATGGCCTGGTGCCTGATGCCGTGCAACTGATTGGCGGCATCGATGCAGGCAAGCTGCCGGGTTATGCGGGTGCGCCCTCGGGGGGTGAAGGCTATGTGTTGTATAAAGTCAGCGCCGTTAAATCAGGTGCCGGGTTGAATGATGAAAAACGTGCACAGATCGGTGCGGCCTATCAGCGTTTTCTGCAGCAGGCCGATGTGGTGAGCCTGATGGTAGCCTTGCGTGATCGCCATCCGGTCAAGATTGCCAAGCGACCAGAAGCCGATAAGTAATGGCGATCATGCGCTAAAAATGAAAAGGCCAGGTTTGAAACCTGGCCTTTTTACTGGGCGCTGAGCCGTCTTAAACTTCTTCGTGACCCAGTGCGGTGATGTTGAAGCCCGAGTCGACGTAGGTGATTTCACCCGTCATGCCGCTAGCCAGGTCGGACAGCAGGAAGGCTGCGACGTTACCAACTTCATCCGTGGTCACATTACGGCGTAGCGGGGCAACCTTGGCATTGTGCGCCAGCAGCTTGCCGAAGTTGCCGATACCGGAAGCGGCGAGCGTCTTGATCGGACCGGCCGAGACGGCATTTACGCGAATGCCTTGCGGACCCATGGCAACGGCCATATAGCGTGTTGCAGCTTCCAGGCTGGCTTTGGCCATGCCCATGACGTTGTAGTTGGGCATGACACGTTCGGCACCCAGATAGGAGAGCGCCAACAGGGCCGGGTTATTGCCTTTCAACAGCATCGGGCGGGCGGCTTTGGCCAGTGCGGCATAGCTGTAGGCCGAAATGTCGTGGGCGATGTGCGAAGCTTCGCGGGTAATGGCGTCCAGAAAATCACCTTCCAGGGCTTCGGCAGGTGCGTAGGCAATGGAATGTACCAGGCCATCCAGACCGTCCCAATGCTTGCCCAGTTCGACGAAGAGGGCATCGATTTCAGCGTCATTGCTGACGTCGCACGGGAATACCATATTGCTGCCGAATTCTTCGGCAAACTTGGAGACGCGGTCGATGAAACGCTCGTTCTGGAATGTAAAGGCCAGGCTGGCCCCTTCACGATGACAAGCTTTGGCGATGCCATAAGCAATGGAATGTTTGGACAGCAGACCGGTGATCAGAATACGCTTGCCAGCAAGAAAACCCATGGTGACTCCTCGAACGCCGTTCAACGGCATGAGCGGATAAACAATAAACCACAATTATACTTCGAAGACGGGGTAGATCAGTTAGACTTCTTGCCATGCGTTTTTTGTCATTTTCTACGTACGGCCGGCGACTGTTGCTCATGCTGGGCACTCTGCTGATTTTGGCCGGTTGCGGCAGCGAGTGGAACGACCCCTATCCGGCCTCGGAACGTGGCGCTAATCGTCTTTATAGTGCCTTTGCGGAGCGCCCCAAGCATCTGGATCCTGCGGTGTCCTACACCGATAGCGAAATCGGTTTCATTGCCCAGATCTATGAGCCGCCGCTTCAGTATCATTATTTGCAGCGTCCCTATGCGCTGATGCCAACGACCCTGACTGAAATGCCTCAGGTGCGTTATTACGATGCGGCCGGTCGACTGTTAACCGATGCGGCCAGTGCAGAGCAGGTGGCGCGCACGGTCTATCGCCTCAAGCTCAAGCCTGATATCCGGTATCAGCCGCATCCGGCCTTTAGTCGCCATGCAGACGGCACACTGCGTTACATGGCATTGAACGATGCCCAGGCACGATCCCTACAAACACCTGCGGGCCCGATGGTCTTACCTGAACCCGGTACGCAAACCCTTAAAGCCCAGGATTATGTTTACCAGATCAAGCGCCTGGCGAACCCGGCCGTGCACTCGCCGATTTACGGCACGATGGCCGAGCATATCCTCGGATTGAAAGCCCTTTCGGCGCAAATCAAGCAGCAGTCTCAGGCGGCGCCGGGGCAGTGGGTCGATCTGGATACCCTGAGCTTGCCCGGGGCAGTTGCGCTGGATGATCAGACGCTGGAGATTACCCTGGAGGGTAAGTATCCGCAGTTCACCTACTGGCTGGCGATGAACTTCTTTGCACCGGTACCGCGCGAAGTCGACCAGTTCTACGGACAACCGGCACTACGCGCCGGCAATGTGAGCATCGATAACTGGCCGGTGGGTAGCGGTCCGTACATGATGACGCACAATAATCCGAATGCACGCATTCTGCTTGAGCGGAATCCGAACTTTCATGAAGAGCGTTACCCATGTCACGGTGAGGTGGGCGATGCGGCTGCCGGCCTGCTCAAGGACTGTGATGCACGTTTGCCGTTGCTGGATGGCGTGGTTTACAGCCGGGAGAAGGAAAGTCTGCCGTACTGGAACAAGTTTCTGCAGGGGTATTACGATCTCTCCGGCATTTCATCGGACAGTTTCGATCAGGCGGTACGCGTCAACATTAACGGGGATGTGAATGTGTCTCCCTCGATGTCGGTACAGGGGATCGCGCTGCAGACCTCGGTGCGCACCTCGATCTACTACATGGGATTCAATCTGACCGATCCAGTGGTCGGCGGCAAAACGCCGCAGGAGCAGCAGCGTGCCCGCTACCTACGCCAAGCGCTTTCCATGGTGCTGGATCAGGAAGAGTTTATTTCCATCTTCCTGAACGGTCGCGGTCAATCCGCCATGGGCCCGATACCGCCAGGTATTTTCGGGTATCAAGAAGGGGAGGCCGGAATCAATCCGGTGGTGTACCAATGGAAAGACGGTGCGCCGCACCGGCGACCGCTCGATGAGGCCAAAGCGCTGCTGGTCAAGGCCGGATGGCCGGATGGCCGTGACGCACAGACCGGTCAGCCGCTGGTGCTGAATCTGGACACGACGTCGGGTGGTCTTGGCGATAAAGCCACCATGGACTGGATGTCGCGTCAGCTTAATCAGCTCGGCATCCAGCTCGTGGTGCGCAGTACCGACTTCAACCGTTTCCAGGAAAAGCTGCGCAAGGGCAGTGCCCAACTATTCTTTATGGGATGGAATGCTGATTATCCCGACCCAGAAAACTTTCTGTTCCTGCTGTACGGACCGGAAGGCAAAGTCGCGCATGGCGGCGAAAACTCAGCCAACTACGACAACCCGGAGTTTGACCGCCTGTTCCGCCAGATGAAGCATATGCCGAATGGACCGGCACGGCAGGCCGTGATTAATCAGATGCTCAGACTGGTGCGGGAGGATGCGCCCTGGGTTTACTGGTTCTATCCGAAATCCTATGTGCTGCGTCAGGGCTGGCTGCACAATCTCAAACCCAACAACGTGGCCAACAACACGCTCAAATACCAGCGGGTGGATGTGCAGCGTCGCGCAGAACTTCGTGCCGAATGGAACGAACCCTTGCGCTGGCCGTTTCTGCTGATCCTGGGGGGACTGATGCTGCTCCTGTGGCCAGCCTTGAAATCCTATCGGGCGCGGGCAGCGCTGGATGCGTTTGGAAAACCGGTAAGGAAGCGACCATGATCGGCTATGTGCTACGTCGCTTGTTGTATGCGATTCCGATTCTGATCGGGGTGAATCTCATCACCTTCGCGCTGTTCTTTATGGTCAACAGCCCGGATGACATGGCCCGTATGCAATTAGGCGTTAAGCGTGTGACACCCGAGGCCATCCAGCAATGGAAGGTCGAACGGGGGTATGACAAACCGCTGTTTGTGAACGAATCAGCACAGGGTGTGGCACAGATCACCGACACTATTTTTTTTGAGAAGTCGGCCCGACTGTTTGCCGGGGATTTCGGCCGCAGCGAAGACGGTCGGGAAATCGGCCGGGAAATTCGTGAACGTATGGGGCCCTCGCTGGCGATTGCCGTGCCCACCTTTGTGATCGGCCTGGGGCTGACCGTCAGTCTGGCGTTGTTTCTCGTCCTGTTCCGTGGCACCTGGCTGGATCGCACGGGGGTCGTCCTCTGTGTCGGCCTGATGTCGATTTCGTCACTATTCTTTATTATCGGTGGCCAGTTTCTGTTTGCCCGTGTGCTGCAGCTCGTGCCCATTTCCGGCTATTCGAGTAATCCGCTCGTGGCCTGGCATTTCCTGGCGCTCCCCGTGCTCGTTGCTGTGGTTGCCGGTATCGGGGGTTCGACCCGTTGGTATCGAACCCTGTTTCTGGAGGAGATCGCCAAAGATTATGTGCGCACGGCACGTGCCAAGGGATTGTCGGAGACGACTGTGCTGTTCCGGCATGTGCTGCGTAATGGCCTGATTCCTATTCTGACCGGCGTGGTGGTGGTGATTCCGTCGCTGTTCATGGGGTCGTTGTTACTGGAGTCTTTTTTCGGTATTCCCGGCCTGGGTAGTTACACCATTGATGCCATTGCTGCCCAGGATTTCGCGGTGGTCCGCGCGATGGTCTTTCTCGGATCGGTGCTGTATCTGGTCGGACTCATTCTGACGGATCTGTCGTACACGCTGGTCGATCCGCGCATCCGGTTGAAGTAGGCGGGTGATCATGCTTGAACTTCTACACACCCTCAATCAGAGTCTCTGGGTCTGGCTGGCCACCGATGTGCTGTTGTGGAGCCTGTTTGTGCTCTTTCTGCTATCGGTGGTTGTGATCCTCCGATCACCGCTGCAACGGGCCATGTGGCAGCGGGTGTTCCGTCAGCGCCTTGCCGTGGTGTCGGCTGTGTTGCTGGCTGTGGCCTCTGGCTTTGCCTTGCTCGATTCGATTCATTTGCGCGAGCCGTTGCCAACAACGGGCACGAACAGTGCAGTGCGCTACAGCGTCGAGGTCCGGTCGGTGCTGGACCTGTTGCTCACCGATCTACGAAAAGCGCATGAAAAAACCTATTCGGCACCGATGGCCACCCATCTGTCAGCCCTTGAGCCGGTGACGGTGACTTTGCCGGATGGTTCAGTGGAAGTCCGTCGTGAAACACCGCGCCTGCGTGTGGCGGGCTCGGTGTTTCCAACCGGACCTGTGCCGGCAACGGCGTACTGGACTGATGTGGCCTACCGGGTTGGTGCCGGTGCACTCACGGGGGGGCTATTGTTTCTGGTGGCGTGGCTGGTGGGGCATAGCCTGATGCGAATGCTGCGCCGGAAGGATGCCGCAGCGGTATCAATGGCTACCGAACAATCGTGGCGCTGGATGCGCATCAGCTTGGCCCTGTTGCTGATTACGGGCGGCATTCTGACAGCGCTAAGCGCTAACTTTCATGTCTTCGGGACCGACAAAGTCGGCCAGGATGTGTTGTATCAGGTGCTTAAAAGCTTGCGAACAGCGCTGGTCATTGGTCTGGTGCCCACGCTGGTGACCTTACCGATTGGCATCGTTCTTGGTCTCTCTGCCGGCTATTTCCGGGGTAAGGTTGATGATGTCATCCAGTACGTCTACACCACGGTCAGTGCCATTCCCGGTGTATTACTGATTGCCGCGGCCGTGTTGAGCATCCAGGTGATGATCGATAATCACCCCGAATGGTTTGCCACAGCAGTGGAACGGGGCGATGTGCGTCTGCTGGCTCTGTGCCTGATTCTCGGTATGACCAGCTGGACCGGCATTGCCCGCCTGCTGCGCGGTGAAGCCCTCAAGATGCGCGAATATGACTATGTCCAGGCCGCGCGTGCCTTCGGTGTCGGGGCCACGCAGATTCTGATGCGACACATTCTGCCCAATGTCTTTCCGATCATTCTGATTACGTTGGTCATGGAGTTCTCGTCGCTGGTGCTGGCTGAGGCTGTGCTTTCCTACATCGGCATCGGGGTGGACCCCACCATGTTCAGTTTTGGACTGATGATCAATAACGCCCGTATGGAGCTATCGCGTGAGCCGGTCGTCTGGTGGTCCCTGACGGCGGCATTTCTGTTCATGGTGTTACTGGTGCTGGCTGCCAATCTGCTGGCCGATGCGGTACGCGATGCCCTGGATCCCCGATCAGAGGGCCAGTCATGAGTCAACCGCTGCTTCAGGTACGTAATCTGTCACTGGGATTTACCCGGCATAACCCGATCACTGGTGCTACGGGGGGTGTTGATGCATTGAGTGATATCAAATTCGAGCTGCATGCCGGTGAAACGCTGGCTCTGCTGGGGGAGTCCGGCTGCGGTAAATCCCTGACGGCGCTGGCGCTCATGCGGCTGTTGCCCGGGCCGGCCCGTCTGCAGGCGGGCCACGTTTTGCTGGCAAACCCGGAGACCGGTCGAACGGAAGACCTGCTGCGTGTCAGTGAAGACCGCATGCGTCAGATTCGCGGTCGGCGCATGGCTATGATTTTTCAGGAACCCGCGACCAGCCTTAACCCGGTGATGCGTATTGGTGCACAGATCGCCGAGGTCCTGACATGGCATCGTGGTTTGCCGGCAGCGGCGATTCAGACCGAAGTGCGGGCGTTGCTTGCGCAGGTGGGTTTGCCGGATCCTGAACGCGCCGCCATGGCTTATCCGTTCGAGCTCTCCGGAGGTATGAAACAGCGTGCCATGATTGCCATGGCGCTAGCCGGTGATCCGGAGATGCTGCTGGCTGACGAGCCGACAACGGCGCTGGATGTGACACTACAGGCGCAGATTCTGGATCTGATTCAGTCTCTGCAGCAACAGCGCCAGATGGGTGTGCTGCTCATTACGCATGATCTGGCCGTCGTGGCGGCCCGGGCAGACCGTGTTGCTGTGATGTATGCCGGACAGATTGTTGAAACCGGCCCCGTGGCATCGGTGCTCGCGCAGCCCTCGCATCCGTATACCCGAGCGTTGCTGTCCGCGTTGCCTGAACGTGCGCAACCGGGGCAGCCGCTGGCCCAACTCGCTGGGCGGGTGCCTCCTTTGGGAGGCTGGCCTCTGGCCTGCCGTTTTGCGCCGCGCTGTGCGATGGCAGAAACGCATTGTGAGCACGAGGCGCCACCGTGGGTGCATCTACCGGATACGTCGGAACAGCGACCGGCACCGCACTTCGCCCGATGCTGGCGCGTTGCTGACTTGATCAATACGGAGATGGGCCATGCCAATTCGCAAGCAGGGCATGATTCCCTGAGTGATACGGCGGTCACGTCTACCGGCCCGGTGCTTGAGGTCAAGGATCTGGTGATCCGTTACTCGCCAACGCAGGAGGGCTGGCTGCATCGTATCGTTTCGCTGATGCGGGGTCGCTCGCATCAATCGCATAGATTGGCATCGCCTGTTGTCGATCAGCTCTGTTTTGAGCTGAAAGCCGGTGAAACGCTAGCCATTGTGGGTGAATCCGGTTGCGGTAAAACCACGACAGCCAAGGCAATTCTGCGTCTGATCGGCGCAGAGTCGGGCCATATTCGGCTCGCGGGTACCGCGATTGTGGGCGAAGGCGTCCGGCCGGCTGCGGGTTGGCGGCGCGATGTGCAGATGGTGTTTCAGGACCCGTTTGCATCGCTCGACCCGCGGCAGCGTATCAGTCAGGTGCTGGCCGAAGGGCCGCGTGCACTCGGGTTGCCGGTGGCTGATTATGATCGGCCAGCGCTCATACGTCTGCTTGACCGCGTGGGTTTGCCACCTGAAGCGCTGGATCGGTTCCCTCACGAATTTTCCGGTGGGCAGCGTCAGCGAATTGCGATTGCCCGGGCACTGGCGGTATCACCCAAAGTTCTGATCTGCGATGAACCGACATCCGCGCTGGATGTCTCGGTACAGGCACAAATCCTGAACCTGTTGAAGCGCCTGCAGGCAGAGACTGGTATGGCTTACCTATTCATCACGCATAATTTCGGTGTGGTGCGCTATCTGGCAGACCGGGTGTTGGTGATGCAGTCGGGCAAGCTGGTGGAATCCGGTACGACGCATCAGGTGTTGCAGCATCCACAGCAGCCATATACACAAACGCTGTTGGCCTCCGTACCGCGTATCCGCTAAATCACGGTGCGCGTTCCGGCAGGATTAGTTCTTGCCGCTTTTCTTCGAATCGCTGTTTTTTGCGGTGGTTTTGGCGCTGCTTTTGCTGCCTGCCGATTTGCTATCACCCGTCGAAGATTTGCTGTCTTTGGGCGCAGCGGTCTTGCCATCGTTCTTGCTGGCGGATTTGGTACTGGTTTTCGATGGGGCCGACTTATCTGTTGCCGCTTTGTCCTTTTTGCTGTCCAGTTTGGCGGATGTCTTGTCCGATTTTCCCGGCTTACTGGTCTTATCGGCCTTGTCCGTTTTCTCTACTTTGCCATCCGCTTTGGTGCCTTTGCTGCTTTCTTTGGTCGTGTCTTTGCTCGGCGTCGGTTTATCGCTTTCTGTCACGTTCACCGGCGTGTTGTCGTTCATCGTGGTTAGCGAGGTGGCAGCCTGGGAGGCTTCAGGGGCGCTATCGGTCAGTACCAGCAGGGGCTGGCCCGGTTTGCCCAATGACTTCATGGAGATGCCGTTGGCTTCCTGCAACTGAGCCAGAGACATGTTGAATTTGCCGGCAATACGCTCGGGCTTTTCTCCGGGCTGCACGGTGTAGCTGCCCCAGCGCGAGAGCGGTTTTTCTGATTCCTGGTGGGCATTCAGATTGCTCTTGAACTGGGTGACACGGTCTTTGGGTAGATTGATGGTCTCTACCTTCATGACCGGTCGGGCATGCTCGGGATTGAGCGCTTTGACTTCATCGACGCTAATATTGGCAAGCTTGGCAACCGTATCCAGGTCGATGTGCTTGCCGTACAGCGCCACAGACTCGAAGTACGGGCGATTGGGCAACACGGGTAGGCCCAGCTGGGCGACCAGCTGTGGATCGCGCAGAATGTTCTTGATGGCCTGTAGACGCGGCACGTAGTTCTTGGTTTCAGCCGGCATGCGGATATCGTCATAGCCGGTCGGCAGACCCTGGGCCTGATTCTTGGCGACGGCTCGGCCCACCGAACCTTCGCCCCAGTTGTAGGAAGCCAGGGCGAGATGCCAGTCGTTCATCAGGTTGAACAGGTAGGACAGATAGTCGAGGGCGGCACCGGTCGAAGAGACGACGTCTCGCCGGTTGTCCTCCCACCAGGATTGGCTCAGGCCATAGCTGCGACCGGTGGATGGAATGAACTGCCAGAGGCCGGCAGCGCGTGCCGGTGACATGGCTTTCGGGTTATAGCTGCTTTCCACCATTGGGAGCAGGGCGAGTTCGCTCGGCATGCCGCGGCGCTCCAGCTCTTCGAGCACGAAATAGGCGTAACGGCGTCCATTTTCCAGCAGGCGCCTCATCGCGCCCGGATTCTTCATGTAGTAACTCTGGTACTTCTGAACCAGCTCGTTATCCAGATCCGGCATGGCAAAGCCATCGCGCAGACGTTCCATCAGGTCCGGTGCTTCGCGGCCAGGACGGGTGTTGACGGCACGTGCCCAGCTGATGGGAGATTTATCGGGAGCGACAACGCCCGTTGACTGGTCAGCGGCCAACGATGCGGCTGAAAAAGCACATTGGGCACAAAGGCTGATCAGGAAAACGGTGAGAGCGCGTAGTTGCATCAAATCAATATCAGGCTGCGTCAGGTCAAACCGCTATTGTACGGGAGTGCACTATGCGGGGTGCAGCATCAGCAAGAAAGAGGGCCCACAAAGCAAAAAACCGCCGGGAGGCGGTTCACATCTTGCTTTACTGCAACATATCTAGAGGCTGTTTTCACAATGTGTTGTTGGCGCGGAAGACGGGGCTCGAACCCGCGACCCTCGGCGTGACAGGCCGATACTCTAACCAACTGAGCTACTTCCGCGCAACAAATTGTGGCGTCCCCACGGGGATTCGAACCCCGGTTATCGCCGTGAAAGGGCGGTGTCCTAGGCCTCTAGACGATGGGGACGTCGATACTGCTAACGTCACGTTCTTGCCATACTTCGAACTGGTGGAGGTATGCGGGATCGAACCGCAGACCTCTTGCATGCCATGCAAGCGCTCTCCCAGCTGAGCTATACCCCCGAAAGATTCGCGGTACAGCAGGAACAGGGCAGAACTATACCGATGTTTTCGGCGGATTGCAAAGCTTTTTTGAAGAAATCCTCATAAAGTTCGCAACCCGCTGATTTAATTGCCACAAGTCATCAAGCGGTGAGCAACGCGTTGATGCGTTTCAACACTTCGTCACGGCCAAACAGGGCAATCAGGGCATCCACCGACGGTGTTTGCGTCTGTCCGGCAAGGGCAAGACGAACCGGCATCGCCAGTGCCGGCATCTTGGCACCGTGCTCGGCCAGTGTGCTTTTTAGTGCAGCGGCAATGGCCGGCACTTCCCAATCGACGGTCGCCAATGTCACGGCAAATGCAGCCAGAATTGGGCGGGTCGCGTCCGTCAGGTGCTGGGTTTTCAGCTCATCGGTCGGCTGCGGGTGGCCTTGCAGCTGTTCCACGGCATCGGTGAGCTCCACCAGCGTCTGTGCCCGGTCCTTGTAGAGCGCGACAATGCCTTCCACCGTCGGTAGCCCGGTATCTGTCGCATCGCGCTGAGCCAGCCGGCGGCGAACGTCGGCGCACAACCGGTCGTTGTCGGCCTGCTTGATGTAGTGGGCATTCAGCCAGTTCAGCTTCTGGGTATTGAACTGGGCGGCTGATGGGGTGATGTGGTTGAGATCGAACCATGCAACAAACTGCTCGCGGCTGAACACCTCATCATCTCCATGCGACCAGCCGAGTCGCGCCAGGTAGTTGATCACGGCTTCCGGCAGGTAACCTTCCTCGTCATATTGCATCACCGATACGGCGCCATGGCGCTTGGAGAGCTTCTGACCATCATCACCCAGAATCATCGAGAGGTGCGCGTATTCCGGGACGGGCGCACCCAGCGCCTTGAGGATATTGATCTGGCGCGGTGTGTTGTTGACATGGTCATCGCCACGAATCACCTGGGTAATCCCCATGTCCCAGTCATCAACCACGACGCAGAAATTATAAGTCGGTGTGCCGTCACCGCGCGCAATGATCAGGTCATCCATCTCGGCGTTACTGATCTCGATACGGCCTTTGACCAGATCGTTCCAGGCCACCACACCATCGATCGGGTTGCGGAAACGAATCACCGGGTTGATGCCCACCGGCACTGGTGGCAATGTTTTACCGGCCTCGGGGCGCCAGCGGCCATCATAACGGGGTTTGTCCCCACGGGCCGTTTGCTCGGCCCGCAGTGCTTCCAGTTCGGCCGGAGTGGTGTAGCAGGGGTAGGCCGTACCGGCTTCCAGCATTTGCTGAATTACGGCTTTGTAACGGTCCATACGCTGTGTCTGGTAGAACGGGCCTTCATCATGGGCCAGTCCCAGCCATTGCATGCCATCCAGAATGGCCTGCACGGCTTCCGGGGTCGAACGTGCCAGATCGGTATCCTCAATGCGCAGAACAAACTGCCCCTGGTGATGGCGGGCAAAAGCCCAGGAGAAGAGCGCCGTCCGGGCGCCACCGATGTGCAGAAAACCAGTCGGGGAAGGGGCAAAGCGGGTGCGAACCATGAGTCAATCCGGTAAACGTGTAAAAGCGCAATTCTACCGGCTCTAATGATTCCTGGCCGTGTCGTCTGCCTAGGGATTGCGATCTCTGCACTTGTTGTCTATAATCCGCGCTTCGTTGGGCGGTTATATTCAGCGGTAGAAGGCTTCCTTCACACGGAAGAGGTCACTGGTTCGATCCCAGTACCGCCCACCAACAGATTTCCGAACCCCTGTGAGCGCAAGCTTTCAGGGGTTTTGTCCTTTTGGGTCATGGATTAAGGTATTTGCCCAGCCAGCTACCAGTGCTGGTGCTGCCTGTGAGCACAAAGTTCAGTGCGTTACCGTAGCCGGTGGTGAGTTTCTGTTCGTTCCAGGCGGTACGGCTGCCGGCCCAGATGATTTTGTCACCGGTGTGCAGCGGTATGTGATCGGCCGGCAGTAGCGTGACCTGACCGGCGCGTTCCAGCATCAGCGGCATGAGTTTAAGACGGTCCGTGCGGCAACGATTGGAGGTCATGAGCGCGGCCAGCGTAATGTTATGGTCGGTCTGTTGTAGTGCGCTGAATAGTGCTGGCGTTTTATTACGGTTGATACGGGTTGTCCAGACAAAGGGTACGACGCCGCTGCACAACGGGGCCAACTGCTCGATCACCACTTGTGACCATTCGGGTGTCTGCTTTTCCACTTCACGGATGAAGCGAGAAAGCAGCGGCGTTGTCAGGAAGCTCAGGCAGGCATGGGCGACAGTCTGAGTAGTGACCAGAGTGAGGTCGGCGTCAAAGGCATCGAAGAGCAACGAGTTGCCCGAGCTGCTCTGACGCATGACGATACAGAGATCCGGGTTGAGTTCGCGGGCGGTAATGGCGATGGATAGATTGTTGATGTCATTGTCTGAACCGGCTACCAGGCCGACGGCATCGCGAATGCCCGCATCAATGAGGGGGCTGGCTTCGGTGCCGGCGCTGACAATACTCAGGTGATCATCCGGCGTCGTTGGTCGAGGGTCGATGATGCGAATCTCATCGTGCATGCCCAGGGTATCGAGATGCTGCACAATGGCGCGTCCGAAATGGCCGTAGCCACAGATGATCCATTTGCCGGTGGGTGGATGTTGTAGCTCCGGCAGAGGGCTGCCGGGCACACGCGTCAGCCATTCAACCAGTTGATAGCTGGGCGGGCTACGCATGGCCAGGGCCAATCGGCGCGCAAACAGGGCATAAGGGTCAACGACAAAATTAGTCCCGAAGGAATGCATGTTGGCAGCGGTGGCGGCATGCTCGGCGCGGGCGATTATCGGAATGCCCGGGTTAAGCAGACGTACATTCATGGCGATGGCCAGGTTGGCATCGTCACTGTTGGTCACGGCCAGAACTGCCTTGCAATTGGGATGGCGTAGTCCGGCCAGCAACAGGTAGTGTGGCTCACGGGCATCGGCATGGAGTGCCGGCACATCGGCCGCGTAATCGCCTAGCTCCAGTTCCTGTAGGGGTTCGGGTCGGGTGTCGAGGACGACAAAACGCATTTGCACCTGGTCTAGCGTTTTGCAGATCAGGCTGCCGGTTTCTCCAACACCACAGATGATGCAGAAGGGCTCGGAAAGATTGCGGATCTTGCGAGCGAAGCGGTTGGTGGCCAAGGCTCGTTGCAGGCCGTCGTCCTTGAGCAGGTTAAGAATGCTCAGAATGGCATAGGTCCATCCGATGACGGTGAGGTAGATGCAAACCGTGACCCAGAAACGCTGGCCATAGGAAAAAGCGTTGGGGATTTCGCCAAAGCCGATGGTGCTGGCGGTGTAGCTGATGAAATAGAAGGCATCGAAAAAAGACATCGGCGGCGTAGGTCGGCCTTCGGCATTCACACCGGGAATCAGCACGAGCCCGAAAATCGAGATCGCATAGATCAGGATCATGACGATCAGCGGCGCCCGCATGCGGCGCAGCACGAGGAAGAGCACGCTGTCGTTCATGCTGGTAATTTCAACGACGCATCATCAGGGTCTCGGCAATCAGCAGAATGACTGAGACGATGTTGGCGAACAGGGCGCCGCCAGAGAGCGAAACCACACTGGCTGTAATTTCCGGCGTCATACCCAGATTAAGCACATGAACGGCCATGCCCCAAGTAATGGCGGCGGCAATCAGTTGCAGATCAGCGACCAGACTGGTGGCCAGATGAATGGCGCCAATCTGGGTGCGGTCGCCGAACTTAAGAGTGGTGGCAATGAGGTTGACGACAATCGCGGCAAAGAGCTCGTAGATGTGGTGCAGATCGGGCCGGTCGATGTCGCCAATGAAAAAACCGAAGTTCAACGTTGCCGCCAGTACGATGAAAAAACCGAAAACTACTTTTTCCAGATTCATGCCATAACCTCTAAAACCGGTGCCAATAATGGTTTGATTATAGGCCGGATCAGGCCAAAATCAGCGCCGTTTCAGATGAACAGCAGCTTCAAACCGATGACGATGGTCGTGGCCTCAAATGCACGTTTGACGAGCTGATTGCCCTGACGAATGGCGAGATGGCTGCCCATGTAGCTGCCGATGATGGAGCCGGCGATCAGTGCCGGCAGCCAATCCCAGGCGATATCCCCGGCCAGTCCCAGTACCACGGCGCCGGTGCCGTTCCAGGCGAAGCCGCAGAGCACCAGGGTGTAGGCGATGGCACGCTTGTAGTCCATGCCGAAGTGACGGATTAGCCAGATGGTCAGGAACAGGCCGCTGCCGGAGGTGATGGAGCCATTGAGAAAGCCAACCACAAACAGGCCGATGATGCCGTGGGTCAGACCGCGGCCATGCCAGTTTTTCGGAGTGTTTTCGATGCCGAGTCTGGGTTTGAAGATCGAGTAGAGTCCCAGGCTGACGGTCAATGCGCCCAGGACCATGAGGGCGGCTTTTTCCGGGGCCTTAAGGATGAGAGAGGCACCGAGAATCACGCCGGGAATGCCGGCTCCCAGGATAATCACGCTGGCCCGTCGTTCCAGATGGCTTTCTTTCATGTGGCGCAGGATGGCGCCAACCCCCAGAAAAACACTGGCGACCTTATGCGTTGCCAGCGCTGCGGCAAAGCTCAGACCGAGAAAAATGAGAATCGGAAACTGGATGAGGCCGACACCACCGCCGGAGAGAGCCGAGAAAAAATTGGCGATGATGGCCGTCGCAAAAAGGATGGTTTGTCCGGTGAAGTCGAGCGTCATTAGGGGCTGTCTGTGAAATGAATTGCGCTTATGCCGTTATTATACGAAGCTGAATGCTTTGCCCCTTAATGAGCGACTGTCTGTCATGCGTATTCCCCAGATTATTGCCTTCGAACGCCTGAGTGAGCCGCTGGCGACACGCCAGGAGTTTGCCGGTCGCCTGTTGCGGTCGATATTCATTGGCTGCCTGATTGTTGGATTGGCACTCTTTGCCGGGATGGCGGGGTACCATGTCTTCGAAGGTTTGAACTGGATCGATTCGTTTGTCAGTGCAGCTATGATCCTGTCCGGTATGGGGGTGCTGGCAGCACCGGTGACGGTTGAAGGCAAACTCTTTGCCGGTCTGTATGCGATTTTCTGTGGGCTTGTGCTGATTGCCGCGACGGCAATCATGTTTACGCCGGTCATTCACCGTTTTTTGCATCGCATGCATATCGATGATGATGATCTGGAAGAGGCTTAGGTCTGATGGCTTCTGAAGATATCGGGTTTATGCAGCTGGCGCTGGATCTGGCACGCCAGGGTGCGGCGTGTAATGAAGTGCCGGTGGGTGCCGTAGTAGTTTGTGATGGCCGTGTCGTTGGCCAGGGTTTTAACCAGCCGATAGGCCAGCATGACCCGACGGCACATGCCGAGGTGATGGCCTTGCGTGATGCAGCACAACGTCTGGGTAACTATCGGTTACCGGGCTGTACGTTGTATGTGACCGTAGAGCCTTGTGCTATGTGTGCCGGGGCGATTCAGCATGCGCGAATTGCCCGGGTGGTGTACGGCACCACCGAGCCGAAGACTGGTGCCTGCGGCAGTGTCGTTGATCTGTTTGCCGAGCCCCGATTGAACCATCATGCACAAATCGAAGGTGGCGTTCTGGCGGTTGATTGTGCCGAGACCGTGTCTGCCTTTTTCCGGCGGCGTCGGGCAGAGACCCGTGCGATGAAAACATCTGCCGAGCGTGCCGCAAACATCATTCTGTCGGGAGAAGACGATGCGTATTGAAATCTCCGTAGCCCGTCAGACACTGCAGCTTCTGCATGATGATGGTCAGCTGATCAAGGCTTATACGATTTCGTCGGCGGCCAAGGGCGTTGGTGAACAGATGGGGAGTTACCAGACACCGCGTGGTCAGCACCGGATTCGTGCCCGCATTGGCGATGGGCTACCTCTGGGGGCCGTGCTGCGCGGTCGTCGCCCGACCGGGGAGGTCTGTACCCCGCAATTGATGCAGGCCCAGCCCGACCGCGACTGGATTCTGACGCGAATTCTCTGGCTGTGCGGGGAGGAATCCGGCAAGAATCGCGGTGGCCAGGTGGATACTATGCGTCGCTATGTGTACATCCATGGCACACCGGATTCCGTAATGCTGGGGGTGCCTGGTTCGCATGGCTGTATTCGCATGCGAAATACTGACATGGTGGATCTGTTTGACCGGGTGCCCGTGGGCACACCGGTCAGCATTCACGAAGACTGAGCTAAAACGGTGCCGTTACACCAGGCCGGAGAGGTGCAGAGGGATTTCTGCCGCATCGTTCCCGTTCTGGCAGTAAATGGCACCTTCGGCCGCATCTTCCTGCAGAACCGCCAGAGCGAGCCATGATTGGCCATCAGCGGCAGGGGCGACCGTGACAAGACTGCCACAACTCTGACCATTCAGCGCCGTCGCACGGACCTCCTGACCCGCTTGCAGCGCTTCTGTAGCGCTCACGCGATATAAATGACGTTTGATCTTGCCCAGATAGTGGGTCCGCGCCACAATTTCCTGGCCCGGATAGCAGCCTTTCTTGAAACTCACACCGCCCAGTTTGTCCAGGTTCACCATTTGTGGCACATAGTGCTCGCTGGTCGGTTGGGTGACGAGCGGAAATCCCTGGGTAATATCCGCTCTCAGCCAGTCTTCCGTGCTGCCCTGGGTCAGTTCACCCGATAGGGTTGCAAATGCACGGATCGGCCCAGTCAGCAGACAGCGGGTGGCATCCAACCGTACGGCACTGATATCGTCAGTCGTTGCCACCTGCCAGTCTTCGGTGGGCAGTGTGAGTGCGCCGAGCGACGTCGCAGGATTCAGTAGGCCGTATACCAGATCGTCAGGCACGTGAATCTGGACCTTGAGGCGGAGCACATACATTTTCAGGCGCTTGGCAATGCTGTCGCGGACATCAGCGGCCAGCACCAGCCGGTAGCCGCTATTCTGCGGCCAGAGGATAAACGTGGTGAGCAAACGGCCTTTGGCGGTACACCAGCCGGAAATCTGGGCTTTTTCAGGGCTAAGCAGGCGAATATCGCTGGGCACCTGATTCTGCAGGAAGGTCTGGGCGTCTTCACCTGAAATATCCAGAATGGCCAAGTGGGGGAGCGGGATCAGTTGTGCGGTAGTCATAAGGGCGCGCCGAGTCGATTTAAGGGCAGAAGCTTAAGAGCTGGAGGGGTAGGGTTGGTATCATAATGGTCTATGAAATATTTGGCCAAATTCTTCGCTGCGACTGCGCTGCTTGCCGTGATCGGTATACTGATGGTGCGTCTCTGGCCGGTATCGCTGGCTGAGCCCAAGTTGCTGGTCCGTGTGCCGGCCGGGGCCTCGTTAAAGGTGGCAGCCCAGACGTTGCATGATGGTGGCGTTGGTGTGCCCGCCTGGGTCATCAGTGGGGTGGGCCGGGTTGCCGGCTTGGCGTCGTCCATCAAGGCCGGCAGTTACGAATTCGATCAGGGCATCAGTTTGTGGGCCATGCTCCGTAAGCTATCGAGCGGGGATACCAGCCAGGCGGATCTGCTGCTTGTCGAAGGGTCGAATTTCCGTGAGCTGCGGGCCAAACTGAATGCTCAGCCAGAACTGCTGCATCTCACCCGGGATATGACGGATGCCGCCATCATGGATAAGCTCGGGATGGCGGGACAAGTGCCTGAAGGCTGGTTTTTTCCCGACACCTATCGCTTTGACAAGCGCTCGGAGGATCTGGAATTGCTGATACGCGCCACCCGTGCGATGCAGAAGCAGTTGACCACTGTCTGGAACGCTCGCGAGGCCGGTTTGCCTCTGAAAACATCCTATGAGCTGCTGATTCTGGCATCCATTGTGGAAAAGGAAACCGGCACGGCCGCAGACAGGGCCCAGATTGCCGGTGTGTTCATTAACCGTCTGCGCAAGGGCATGCGCCTACAGACAGACCCGACCGTGATCTACGGCCTCGGTGCCGGCTTTGACGGTAATCTGCGTAAGGCTGATCTGCAACGGGATACGCCGCACAACACTTATACCCGCGCCGGATTACCACCGACGCCGATCTGTATGCCGGGTCTGGCATCACTGCAGGCCGCTGCTCATCCGGCTAAAACCGATGCCCTGTATTTTGTCGCCCGGGGTGACGGAAGCAGTCAGTTTTCGGCTACGCTCGATGCGCATAATCAGGCCGTTAATCAATTTCAGCGAGGCAGGTAGTGCGCATGGACGCAAAATCCACAGGACGCTTTATTACAGTAGAAGGCATTGATGGTGCCGGCAAAAGTTCGCATATCGAATGGCTGCGCGAATATCTGACAATCGCCGGTCATGCGGTCGTGGTTACGCGAGAGCCGGGCGGTACGCCGCTCGGCGAATCTCTGCGCAATATCCTGCTGAATGAACCGATGGCACCGGAAACGGAAATGATGCTGATGTTTGCGGCTCGGGCGGAGCATCTCTCATCGGTTATTCGCCCGGCCCTGGCGCAGGGTGCCTGGGTGATTTCAGATCGTTTTTCGGATGCCACCTATGCCTACCAGGTGGGTGGACGTGGCGTGGCTGAAAGCAAGTTTACGGCACTGGAATCGTGGGTGCAGGAGGGGCTGCAACCGGACCGTACGCTGCTGTTTGATGTATCGGTCGAGACCGCGCAGGCGCGTTTGCATGACACGCGGATCCTGGATCGCTTCGAGCGGGAAGCCAGTGACTTCCATCAGCGTGTACGCGATGCCTATCATCAGCGTGCCGCGCAATATCCGGCGCGGATCCGTCTGGTGGCATCGGATATCCCGATGGATGCCGTACGTCTGCAGATCCTTGATGCGCTTTCGGACCTGTTGAAGCATGATTGACTGGGTTGGACTGCATTCAAACGCCTGGGCACAGATTCAGGCGGATCTGGCGCGTGACCGGCTGTCTCATGCCTTGCTGCTCGCCGGTCCGGCCGGGATCGGTAAGCTGGATTTTGCCGAATCCCTGGCTGCCAGTCTGATGTGTGATCAGCCGCAGTCTGATGGTCGTGCCTGCGGTCACTGTACTTCCTGTACCTGGCATGCATCCGGCAACCACCCGGATTTCCGTCGGGTGCGCCCGGAGGCTTTCGAAGAACTGTCGCCAGACTCGGAAACCGACAAACCGGCCTCGGCCAAGACGGATCGCAAAAAGAGTGAACAGATCCGTATTGATCAGGTGCGTGGACTCGAAGCATTCATTCAGGTTGGTAGTCATCGTGGTCGACGAGTGATTGTGATCGAACCCGCCGAGGCCATGAACGAAGCCACCGCCAATGCGCTTCTGAAGTCCCTTGAAGAGCCGCCTGCCGGCGTGCATTTTCTGCTGGTGAGTCACGCGGCGGAACGATTGTTACCCACCGTCCGTAGCCGGACGCGTGCGGTGCCGCTGGGCGTGCCCAGTCGCCCCGCGGCGCTACAGGTTTTTGCAGCAATGACGCCACCATGCAAAGATGGCAACCTCTGGCTTAATCGTTGTGCCGGGGCGCTGCGTTTTGCCATAGATCTTGCGACCGCTGCCGAAAAGCGCCCGGAAGCCAGTGAAGATGCCATCGTCGAAGCCTCTCTGATCGATGCATTGTTGTCACAACTGATGCAGGGACCCCGCATGGATGCTCTGGCGCTGGCTAAAAGCTGTGAGGCTCTAGTCAAGGGTGACTTGTCCGGGACCCGGCTGGCCCTGTTGGTTGACTGGCTGCAACGCTGGGCGCTGGATCTGCAGCTAGTACGACTGGGCGCTGCGCCGATGGTGTTCCCTGAACACGCGGCTACTTTTCAGAAACTGGCCAGCGGTCTCAATGATGATCGTCTGAGTCATTATCCGGAGGGTCTGCTGGAAGCGCGTCGCCTCTGTGGACATCCGCTGAACATCCGCCTGTTTCTCGAATCCGTTTTTTCCCGCACGCTCGCCCTCTACGAGCCTTCTGCCTAATTGTTATGACCCAACTGATCGATTCCCACTGTCACCTGGATTTTGATGGTCTTGCCAACCGTTTGCCCGAGGTAATGGCTGCCATGGCGGCCAATGATGTTGGCGGCTGTATGACCATCGGGGTCACGCTGGAAGAAGCGCCGCAGGTCCTCGCCATTGCCGAAGCGCATGAACAGATTTTCGCGTCGGTGGGTGTGCATCCGGAGTATGCCGATCACCAGGAACCGGATGTCGAAACCCTCTGTACGCTGGGCCAACATCCCAAGGTACTGGCAATCGGTGAAACGGGGCTGGATTATCACTGGCACAAGGACCAGCCAGAATGGCAGCGCGAGCGCTTCCGTGTCCACATCCGTGCTGCGCGGCAACTGAATAAGCCATTGGTGATCCATACCCGTGAGGCCGCAGACGATACGCTGCGACTCTTGAAGGAAGAGGGTGCCGAAGCGGTGGGGGGTATTCTGCATTGCTTCACTGAATCGTTTGAGGTGGCCGAAGCCGCCATGGATCTCGGCTTTTATATATCGTTGTCAGGTATTGTCAGTTTCAAGAAGGCAGCGCAGGTACATGATGTGGCACGCCGGGTGCCACTGGATCGATTGCTCGTTGAAACCGATGCCCCTTATCTGGCGCCGGTGCCCTATCGCGGCAAGCCTAACGAACCCGCTTATGTGCGCCATGTCGCGCAAGCGATCGCCGATTTGCGCCAGATACCCTATGCCGACGTTGCTGAAGCCAGTAGTCGTAATTTTCTGAAACTCTTTCCCGCAGCCGCCGCAGTTCTGGGGCCGAGAGTTGGTCTATGATCTTCAAACGGTTGCTGATCGGTTGCCTGCTGGTTGCCAGCACCTGGGTCTATGCAGCGCCAACGACTGACGACATGGTCATGGCCGCGAAGAAGGATGATCCGGCAACGATCCGGGAAGGGCTTAAAGCGGGCTTTAACCCGAACTACGCTGATCGGGATGGCAATACACTGTTGATTCATGCCGCAGCCAATATGAGCCCGGCCGCTGCCGACGCCTTGCTGCAAGGCGGTGCTGATCCGACCATCCGCAATAAGGTAGGGGATGATGCACTGAACTACGCCGCCCTCAAGGGGAACCTGCCGATTGTGCAAAGCCTGGTGGCGCGAGGTGTATCGGTCACCCGTCGGCAGGGCTGGCAGCCATTGACCTACGCCGTGTTTAGCAAGCAGTTACCGCTGTTCAATTTTCTGATGGATAAAGGTGCTGAACCTAATGCCGTGAATCCGAACCATGCAACCGCGCTGATGTTTGCGGCCGAGCAGGGCCAGGAGGCGATGGTGGATCGTCTGTTGGCAGCCGGTGCTGACCCGACCTGGACGCGTAATGGCGAAAGTGCCGTGGATTGGGCCTTGAAGACTCAGAATACCGACATTGCCGAAAAGATCATGAAGGCACAGGTGGAGATTGGTCTGACGCGCTCGCAGGCATTGAATGCGGAAGAAACCAACGAGGATGAATCGGGCAGTGCGGAGTCTGCTGTACAAACCGGGGTTGTGCCTCAGAGCAACAGGTAATGGCGGTGTTGGGTCGTCCGTACCGGATAGCCGGTCTACTACTGGCCATTCTGGCGTTACTCAGCCCGATCACACAGGCGCAATCTAGCAAAGAGCCGGCGGTATTCGTGCCGCAAACTCACATTCGGGTGTATTTCACGCCGGGAGATTCGGCCGAGTCGGCTATTGTCGAGCAGCTTCTGGGAGCTAAAGACTCGATTCTCGTTCAGGCCTATTCATTCACGAACCCGGCAATCGCTGCTGCATTAGTCAGCGCGCAACAGCGTGATGTGCGCGTCGTCATACTGCTTGATAAAAGCCATCGTACCCAGAAGTATTCGGCAGCGGATTTCACCAGTCATGGGGGCGTCGAAACCCTCATCGATGATCGCCACGCCATTGCGCACAACAAGATCATGATTTTGGACGGCAGGGTGGTGATTACCGGTAGCTACAATTTCACGAAGGCGGCTGAGAAAAATAATGCCGAGAACCTGGTGATTATCGATTCACCGGATGTGGCGGCGAAATATCTGCAGAACTGGCATAAACACCAGCGGCATTCGCAGCCGTATAAGAGACCCCAATAA
Organism: uncultured Dechloromonas sp.; assembly: GCA_964387485.1. Lineage (GTDB taxonomy): Bacteria > Pseudomonadota > Gammaproteobacteria > Burkholderiales > Rhodocyclaceae > Fluviibacter. The sequence goes on from CAYLWV010000001.1 coordinate 29,544, forward strand.
CCGCAAAAAAAAACGCACCCGAAGGTGCGTTTTCAGAGCGGACAGGCCGTCTGATCAGGCAACAACTGCTGCAATCGCATCAGCGACGGCATCAATGTTCTTGCTGTTCAGTGCCGCCAGGCAGATACGACCGGTCGAAACAGCATAAATACCGTACTGATCACGCAGCACATCTACCTGGGCAGCCGTTAGGCCAGTGTACGAGAACATGCCACGCTGCTGGATCACAAAACTGAAATCCTGCTTGACGCCCTTGGCCTTGAGTTTGTCGACCAGTGCGACACGCATGGCGCGGATACGCTCACGCATTTCGGCCAGTTCCTTTTCCCACATAACCCGCAGCTCTGGGCTGGTCAGCACGGCAGCGACCACAGCAGCACCGTGCGTCGGCGGGTTGGAGTAGTTCGTACGGATGACGCGCTTCAGCTGCGACATGACGCGAGCCGATTCGTCCGACGATTCGGTCACGATCGACAGTGCACCGACACGCTCGCCGTACAGTGAGAACGATTTGGAGAACGACGACGACACCAGGAACTGCAGACCCGAGTGTGCAAACTTGTCGAGGACGATAGCATCCGGCTGGATGCCTTCGGCAAAACCCTGGTAGGCCATATCGAGGAAGGCAATCAGCCCTTTGGCACGGATGGCCTCGATCACCTGATCCCACTGTTCATTGCTGAGGTCGGCACCGGTCGGGTTGTGGCAGCAGGCGTGCAGTAGGACGATCGAGTCTTTGGCCATGCCATTGATATCGGCCAGCATGCCTTCGAAGTTGACGCCACGGGTGGTTGCATCGTAGTAACGGTAGGTCTTGACCGGGAAATCGGCGGCCTCGAACAGCGCACGATGGTTTTCCCAGGACGGATCGCTGATGTATACGGTGGCGTTCGGCACCAGACGCTTCAGATAGTCTGCACCGATTTTCAGAGCGCCGGTGCCACCAATCGCCTGTGCTGTCACGACACGCTTGTCGCGCAGCAGCTGGGTGTCATGGCCGAAGAGCAGGGCCTGGACGGCCTGATCATAGGCGACCGAGCCTTCGATGGGCTGGTAACCGCGGGCCGGCGGATTTTTCATGCGGGCCTCTTCGGCAGCGCGAACGGCCTTGAGTAGGGGCAATTTGCCCTCATCATCGTAGTAGACGCCGACGCCAAGGTTGACCTTGGTGGCACGCGTATCGGCATTAAAGGCTTCGGTCAGGCCGAGAATCGGGTCGCGCGGTGCGAGGGCGACATCAGCAAAAATCGAGGACATAAAAACTCCGGTGGTCGCCGGCTTGCCGGCTGGAGGAAATAAGGATTGACGCGTTAAACTGTGCTCTAGGGCACCTGATAACCTGAAAATTCTAACATGGCATAGCGTTTCTATGCCGTTGTATGTGCTGCGACAGAGAATGGATTCATGACTCCTGAAAATGCAACGATTTCCCAACTGGCATTGGCCTCAGGCGCATCGTCAAAGGTGGTGACCTTTGAGGGCAGCCCGTTTCGATTGCACCAGCCGTTTCCGCCAGCCGGAGATCAGCCGGCAGCCATTGAACAGCTGGTTGACGGGCTGGATAGCGGCCTTTCTTTCCAGACGCTGCTCGGGGTAACCGGCTCGGGCAAGACCTACACCATGGCCAATGTGATTGCCCGCAGTGGGCGTCCGGCACTGGTGCTGGCGCCCAATAAAACGCTGGCCGCCCAACTGTATGCCGAGTTCAAGGAGTTCTTCCCGGAAAATGCCGTCGAGTACTTCGTGTCGTATTACGACTATTACCAGCCGGAAGCCTATGTGCCGAGCCGCGATCTTTTCATCGAGAAGGATTCGTCGATCAACGAACATATCGAGCAGATGCGCCTATCGGCAACTAAAAGCCTGATCGAGCGCACTGACTGCGTGATTGTGGCAACGGTTTCCTGTATCTACGGCATTGGTGATCGTGACGAATACCACCAGATGATCATGCACGTGCGCGAGGGCGATAAAATCCCTCAGCGTGACCTCTTGAAGCGTCTGGCGGAAATGCAGTACACCCGCAATGAAATGGATTTTCAGCGCGGCACGTTTCGGGTTCGCGGGGACGTTATCGATGTTTTCCCGGCAGAACATGCGGAAAATGCCCTGCGTATCGAACTGTTTGATGATGAGGTGGAACGGCTGCAACTCTTTGATCCATTGACCGGCGAAATACGGCAGCGGTTGTCCCGTTTTACGGTATACCCCTCAAGTCACTATGTGACGCCAAGAGCCACGGTGTTGCGTGCCGTTGAGGGCATCAAGGAAGAGCTCAACGGCCAACGAGCGGCGTTTCTGGCCGAAGCTAAGCTGGTTGAAGCTCAGCGCCTGGAGCAGCGGACCAAGTTTGATCTCGAGATGCTCACGGAGGTAGGTTTCTGCAAAGGGATTGAAAACTATTCGCGACATTTGTCCGGGCGCAAGGCCGGAGAGCCGCCGCCAACCCTGATCGATTATCTGCCGGCTAATGCACTGTTGTTTATTGACGAATCCCATGTGGCGATTGGTCAGGTGGGCGGGATGTATCGGGGTGACCGGTCCCGTAAAGAGAATCTGGTGAATTATGGCTTCCGGCTGCCGTCGGCACTCGATAACCGTCCGCTAAAATTTGACGAGTTCGAACAACGGATGCGTCAATCGATCTTTGTCACGGCAACGCCGGCCGATTATGAAAAACAGTGCTCTAGCCAGGTGGTGGAGCAGGTGGTACGCCCGACGGGGCTGGTGGACCCGGTCGTTGAGGTCCGACCGGCAATGACCCAGGTCGACAACCTGCTGGGTGAAATCCGTAAGCGGGTGGCCGCCAATGAGCGGGTGCTGGTCACCACATTGACCAAGCGTATGTCAGAGGATCTGACGGATTATCTGACCGAAAACGGCATCAAGGTTCGTTATTTGCATTCGGATATCGATACCGTGGAGCGTGTGGAGATCATTCGTGATCTGCGTCTGGGAATCTTCAATGTCGTGGTGGGCATTAACCTGCTGCGTGAAGGTCTGGATATTCCCGAGGTGTCGCTGGTCGCGATTCTGGATGCCGATAAGGAAGGTTTTCTCCGTTCGGAAACCTCGCTGATTCAGACAATCGGTCGCGCAGCCCGCCACCTCAATGGCACGGCGATTCTTTACGCCGACCGGATCACGGGATCCATGCGACGTGCCATGGATGAAACCGAACGACGTCGTCACAAGCAACTGGCCTTTAACGAAGCCAATGGCATTGTGCCGCGGGGTGTACAGAAAAAGATCAAAGATATTATCGACGGCGTTTATGCCACCGGTTATTCGGAGTCCGGTGATGCCGTATCGGCCCGTAAAGCGGCTCAGACGCGGAAGAACTACGAGGCAATGTCTGAAAAGGAAGTTGCTACCGAAATCCGCAAGCTGGAACAAGCCATGCAGAAGCACGCAAAAAATCTGGAATTTGAAGCGGCTGGACAGGTCCGCGATCAGTTGTTCCGTCTCAAGGAGCAGCTATTTGGTGCAGCGCCTAAATAGCCTCAAACATTGAACACTAGAACTTGCGCATCACGCTACAGATGTCGGTGCCGATACCGCTGGCCAGATACTGACTGACGCCTTTGGCGGCTTGCGCCAGCTCACGGATTCGGTCGGGTTCGGCGGCATTGAATTGCTGTAGCGTCACAGAGCCGGTTTTTCCCGTGTTGTCTGCATAGCGACCGATCTGGCGCAGGCTACGCGTTTCATAGACACGGACATAGGCTGCCCCTTCCAGTGTGTTGTCCTTCAGGCCGGATTTCACCTGTACCGAGGTCACGCCGGCCTGTATGAAAAATCGGTAGGGCGCGGCCTGTTCCGTAAAACCAGCCGGCAAATTCAGGTTGCTCTGGCTCCAGTTGGCCTTGTTGGTGTCCAGCGTTTGTGCGTAGATGACCGTATCGATGCCGCAGCCGTTCAGCTGCTCAGCAATTCGGCTAGCAAAATAGACGGGCAGGTTGGCGCTGCTGACGGCCTGCACCATATCCTGTCGTTCTTCCTTGAGGGTCGCTTTGGCTTCTGCCTCTGAAGCGGCATGACTGCCTGCGGTCGATCCTGCCAGGCTACCAGCCAGACCCGCGATGGGTCCGACGACCATGCTGCCCAGAATGCCACCTGCGGTACCGGCTTTGTCGGAGATCACGCTGGTGGACACCGCCCCACTGGGAATGATCAGCACCTGAAAACCGGTTTTATGGACCACGGTTCTGGGGCGTTCATCGACCACCTCGGCGGCATGGCCGGACTGATTAATCTTGAACGGCCCCGAGGTACAAGCGCAAAGAAGCAGGGAGAGCAGGGTAGCGAAGGTTTTCTGGTTCATGGTGATAGTGAGAATGGTTCTATCGGTGCAATTCTGTCCTAATTATGGAACAATGTATAAAAGAGCGTTTGCGAATGCCCATCAGAGGCAACGGTAGTGTGTCCAAGCGTCACGAAGCGAGTCGCGATTTGTGACCTGATACGGAACCGATTGAAACGCAGCCGTTCGGAAGGGGGAGACGAATGACCAGAGTATTGTTCGTGTGCATGGGAAATATCTGCAGGTCACCGACCGCAGAAGCCGTGTTCAGAAGACTGGCCGCACAGCGTGGGTTGCTGGGTGAACTGGAAATTGATTCGGCGGGTACCCATGGTTACCACGTAGGTGAGTCGCCGGATGCACGTACACAGCGCGCGGCGGCCGAGCGTAAATATGACCTCTCGCTGATTCGTGCGCGTAAGGTGGCTCCAGAAGATCTGGAATATTTTGATCTGGTGCTGGCCATGGATCGAAGCAATCTTGAATCATTGCGTAAGCTCTGTCCGGCCAACCGTTTACATCGGCTCAAGCTGTTCATGAGTTATGCGCGTCAATTTGATGATGACGAGGTGCCTGACCCATACTACGGCCTTGCTCATGATTTTGATTTGGTGCTCGACATGATCGAAGATGCGGCAGAGGGTTTGCTCGATAGCATTCTCCGCGAACGTGGTGAGCGTGAGCCGACGGCCAAAATAGGGCGAGCCGGCTTGAAAGCAGGCTAGAGTACTCTCTACGATGAAAAAAAACCGCGCATGGGCTGCGCGGTTTTTTTTGTCTGCGTTGCAGGCGTCCTGATAGTTTAGTCCTTGCGGGTTTCAACCATCTGCAGCGGTTCGTCTGCAATCACCGGCTTTGCACGCGGTGTGCGCGGTTTGCGCACTGGCTTTTCGGCCGGTGCAGCAGCAACGGTTGCGTGCTTGCTCGGATCCGTCTCTACCATCTGCAGGCCAATGGCTTCCAGAGCCACAGGGCTCGGCGCTGTCGGTGCAGCAACCGGTGTGGGGGCTACTTCGACTGCGGCAACGGGTACTTCAACGACCGGTGCGATATTGACTTTAACTACAGCGGCTTCAACAATCACGGGCGCTGGTGCTGCAGCGACGGGTTCTGCTGCCGGTGCCGGAGCAATCACTTCTGTCGTGGTTGCTGGTGCAGCCTGAACGATCTCCATCACTGGCGCCGGAGCGGGTGCCGCATCAACGACCACGGCTATGTTTTCTGCGACTGTTACCGAAGCCTCGGCTGCTTCTACATTGCTGTCGGTACCGGTGTTCTGGCGGTCACCACGTTCACGACGACCGCCACGACGACCTCGGCGGCGACTATTGCCACCATTGCCGGTGCCCTCAGCCTGGGCTTCCGTGTTGACGGTGCCGTCCAGTGCCGTAGCTTCAGTGACAGCTTCAACAGTAGTGTTTGGTGTTTCCGCGGTGTTTGCATTCCGGCTATCGCGACCACGACCACCACCACGACGACGGTTGTTACCGGTACCCTGGCTGGTCTGGTTTTCGTCGCTGGCGCCTTCGGCTTGTGCGGTTGCGTTGCGCTCGCCACGGTTGTTGCGACGACCTTCCTGGCCTTCACCGCGCGGCGAGCGTTCATTACGCTCACCACGAGCCTGGCGACCTTCACCGTCAGCGCTTTGACGACGGCCGTTGCCACGAGCCTGGCGACCTTCACCGTCACCACTTTGACGACGGCCATTACCACGGCCTTCACGTGGTTCACGAGTTGTGCGCGGGCGAGCCGTTTCTACCGGTGGTTTTTTCTTGGCGTCACCACTCAGCCAGCTGAACAACTTGGAAATGAAACCGGATTTTTCTTCGGGCATGGGTTCCGGCGGCGTGGTCGATTCCATCGAGATCGGAGCCGGTTGTGCCGGTGCGATGTTGCGGATAGCTGCCTGCTGACGGTTCTGCTGCTTCTGCTGTTCGGCCGTGTAAGCCGGTTGTTCGTTGATCGTGAGATCCACCATCTTGTAAGACGGTTCACGGACATCGTCCTGATTCAGTTCGTCGTGACGCAGGCGCTGGATCTGATGTGCCGGTGTTTCAAGATGCTTGTTCGGCAGGATCAGGATGGTGATCTTGTGACGCAGCTCGATGGCCTGGATATCGGCACGCTTTTCATTGAGCAGGAAGGTGGCAACATCCACCGGTACCTGCGTATGAACCGCTGCCGTGTTTTCTTTCATCGCCTCTTCTTCGAGGATACGAAGGATGTGCAGAGCGGCCGATTCGGTGGAGCGGATATGACCTGTGCCAGTACAGCGTGGGCAGGTGATATAGGAGGTTTCTGCCAGAGCCGGGCGCAGACGCTGGCGTGACAGTTCCAGTAGGCCGAAACGGCTGATCTTGCTGGTCTGAACACGGGCGCGGTCGTGGTGCAATGCGTCTCGCAGACGATTCTCGACTTCGCGCTGATTGCGGGCGCTTTCCATGTCGATGAAATCGATAACGATCAGACCACCCAGGTCACGCAGACGCAACTGGCGGGCGATTTCATCAGCGGCTTCAAGGTTCGTCTTGAGTGCAGTTTCTTCGATATCGCTACCCTTGGTCGAACGACCCGAGTTGACGTCCACCGACACCAGGGCTTCGGTGTGGTCGATGACGATCGCACCACCGGCCGGCAGATTGACCTGACGGGCGTAGGCGGATTCGATCTGGTGTTCGATCTGGAAGCGTGAGAAGAGGGGAACATCATCGCGATAACGTTTGACGCGATTGACGTTGCCGGGCATCACCTGGCTCATGAAAGCCTGGGCTTGCTCGAAAATATCATCGGTATCGATGAGGATTTCACCGATGTCCGGCTGGAAGTAGTCGCGGATGGCGCGAATGACCAGGCTGCCCTCCTGGAAGATCAGCAGCGGTGCTGCGTTATCCTTGGCTACCGAATCAATGGCGGTCCATAGCTGCATCAGGTAGTTGAGATCCCACTGCAGTTCTTCGGCCGTGCGGCCGATGGCGGCCGTGCGGGCGATCAGGCTCATACCTTCCGGTACCGTTAGCTGGGCCATGGCATCGCGCAGTTCCGAACGATCATCGCCTTCGACGCGGCGTGATACACCACCACCACGCGGGTTGTTCGGCATCAGAACCAGATAGCGGCCAGCTAGAGAGACGTAGGTCGTCAGGGCGGCACCCTTATTGCCGCGTTCGTCCTTATCGACCTGAACGATGAGTTCCTGACCCTCTTTCAGGGTCTCCTGCATCTTGGCGCGGCTGCCTTCGCCATTCGGGGCGTAGTATTCGCGGGCGATTTCCTTGAACGGCAGAAAGCCGTGGCGGTCGGCACCGTAATTAACGAACACCGCTTCGAGCGACGGTTCGATACGGGTGATAACCCCTTTGTAAATGTTGCTCTTGCGTTGTTCCTTGGATGCGGACTCGATGTCGAGGTCAATGAGTTTCTGGCCTTCGACAATCGCGACGCGTAATTCTTCCGCTTGCGTCGCATTAAACAGCATGCGTTTCATGAATGGGTGCTCCAAAAGCACCGGCACACACAATCCCGTGACAGGGTCAGAACTGCAATCGGTGGACGGTGCCGCGCGGCGTGCTCTCAGGGCGAGGCAGGGGATATCCTGTGTGGATCCCAAGCCGGACGTACGGACAAGGTAGACCGATTAAGACCGGCAGGTATGCGTCATCGCGAGATGGTCACCTGCCGTTGCTGCATTCGGGACTGCAAACGCCGGGCGTATGTCAGTCGGTGACGGCTGCTTGTGTTCGTCTGGGCCAGTCGTCATAGCCCGGTCTGGCTGCACCGGATGGTCACGAATCACGAACGCGTGGATCGACGATCTCGGGTCGGAATCCGGGCAGATCGATCCGGCAAAAGCCTGAGAAGCGACCTGCTGGCAGCACAAACGTGTAAAGTATAAGGTATGTCACGCAGTAATAGAATGCCTTCGCGCCCAATCCGCAAAAAAACTTCCCCGGATCGAGAAGTTTCACCGCAAACCTCCTCGAAATCAACGGGATATGCTGGCTCTGCGCCTCGTAATCGTGCCGATGCACCACCGGCAACCGTGCAGCGGCGCACCGTCGGGCCAGAAGAAGCTGGGCAGCGTCTGGATAATTATCTGTTGCGTCACCTGAAAGGGGTTCCCAAAAGCCGGATTTATCGTATCGTGCGTAGCGGTGAAGTGCGCATTAATGGTGGGCGATGTCAGCCGGATCAGCGTTTGTTCGAAGGTGATGAGCTTCGCTTGCCACCGGTACGCCGGGAAACGTTTTCCGAAGAAAAGCCGCCGGTCGCGCCTTTGATCGATTTGCCGGTGCTCTTTGAGGATGATGCAATCATCGCGATTAATAAACCCTGCGGTATTGCCGTTCATGGCGGGAGTGGTCTGGCCTGGGGGTTGATCGAAGCCTTGCGCGCCCAGCGCCCGGAAGCGCGGTTCCTCGAGCTGGCTCATCGACTGGATCGTGAAACCTCGGGCGTTCTGCTGGTAGCCAAGAAGCGTGCTGCACTGGTCGGATTACACGATATGTTCCGTGAACAGCGCGGTGACAAGCGTTATCTGGCACTGGTGCCCGGCATCTGGAAAGAAAAGTCACTGCAGGTCACCCTGCCGCTCTACAAATATCTGACGCCGGAGGGTGAGCGCCGGGTGCGTATTGCGAAAGGGCGGGATTTACAGAGCCCAGAGGTGAAGCCTGCAGAAACGCATTTCCGGCTCAAACAACAGTATCCGGGTTACGCGCTCGTCGAGGCGCGTCTTAAAACCGGGCGTACGCATCAGATCCGCGTGCATCTGGCAGCCCTGGGATATCCGATCATTGGTGATGACAAATACGGTGACTTTGCGTTGAACAAGTCGTTGGCCACTAGTCGACGTCTGGAGCGCATGTTCCTGCATGCAGTCAGCATGCGTTGCAAGCACCCGGTCAGTGGAGATCCTCTGGCAATAGAAGCCCCGTTGCCTGATGCGCTGGCCAGCTTTTTGCATGCCATTGCACCGAACGAGTCTTAACAAACGACATGAAAAAACCACGCTATGATCTTGTTGTCTTTGACTGGGATGGCACGCTGCTTGATTCGACAGCGGCCATTGTTGGTGCGATTCAGGCGGCGAGTCGGGATGTCGGGGCTGTGGAACCTACCGATGAACGTGCCCGATATGTGATCGGAATGGGGCTTCTGGATGCTCTCAAATACGCCGTGCCGGATTTGCCTGAGACGCATTACGATGATCTGGTAAACGCGTACAGACGACATTACTTATCCGGCGACCATGAGCTGACCCTGTTTGCCGGTGTGGAGCCTCTGCTGCAGCAGCTACAGGCAGAAAACCGCTGGGTTGCCGTAGCCACTGGAAAGAGCCGCCTGGGGTTGAACCGGGCGTTGGGCCACAGTGGTTTGGGGCGCTATTTCGATACCACCAGAACGGCAGACGAAACACGGAGCAAACCACATCCGCAGATGCTCGAAGAAATTATGGATCAGTTTGCGGTGTCCCCGGAGCGGACCTTGATGATCGGGGATACCACCCATGATTTGCTGATGGCCCGGAATGCCGGGGCGCATGGTCTGGCCGTAACGCATGGCGCACACCCGCTGGATGCGCTCCAGGCATGTTCGCCAGTGGGTGTGGTTGGGTCAATTTCCGACATGGCAAACTGGATTAAAAATAACGGATAACCAATTGTTAACGCTTGAATAAAAAGACGGCTGGCCGCTTGTCGAGCATGGGGGGTGCGGCGTTTTTCCAAGCGGCGACGGATTGCGTTTTAAGGAGTTGTGCCGGAAGGGTCAGATCAGCGGCGACGCAGAGTTGGGTATCTGGTTTCAGGCTGGCCAGCAGGCTCTGAAAAAAAATCCGGTTGCGGTAGGGTGTTTCAATGACGATTTGCGTCTGCTTCAGACGGCGTGACTCTTCCTCGAGTCTGGCGATGCTCTGTTTGCGCGCTGCTTCATCCTGAGGCAGATAGCCATGAAAGGCAAAATGCTGCCCCCCCAGCCCGGAGCCCATTAGGGCCAGCAGGATCGAGGATGGTCCGATATGGGGTAAAACGGGAATGTTCTGCTGATGAGCGTGTTGCACCAGTTCTGCACCCGGGTCAGCAACCGCTGGGCAACCCGCTTCCGATAGTAGGCCAATCCCATTTCCGAGGTGAATAGGTGCCAAAAGCGCCTCCCAGTCGGAGGGTTTGGCTTCCGACTTGCCCATTTTTCCGCGCCCGGGCAGTTCACGGATGTCTAGATCAGCAATTGGCACGGGCATCTGGACGGTTTTGAGGAAAGCGCGGGCGCTTTTGGCGTTTTCTACGACGAAATGACGTAATTCCCGTGTTTTTTGCAAGACGTCTACTGGCAATACATGGATCGGATCGGCCTCAGTCAGCTCGGAGAGTGGTACCGGGATCAGGTGCAGTGCCGGTGGGGTTTTCAGCGTATTCATACCGGTGTCGCCAGCAACGGGTTTAGGCCCGCACGGCGCAGCAGGCGGCAGAGGGCAATCAGCGGGAGGCCGACTAAAGCGGTGGGGTCGTCGCCGCTCAGGCGATCCAACAAGGCGATGCCCAGCGCCTCAGATTTGGCGGACCCGGCGCAATCGTAGGCGGGTTCCCGTGTCAGATAGGCTTCGATTTCTTCAAGCGACAGCGTGCGGAATTCGACTTCGGTGCTGACCAGTTCTTCGTGGGCGTCATCGCTAAGCGCGTCATAAAGACAGAGCGCCGTTTCAAAAACCACCGTTTGGCCGCTGAGTGTCTGCAGCTGAGCCACCGCTTTCTCGTGGGTGCCCGGCTTGCCAAAGACTCGGTCGCCCATAACGGCAACCTGATCGCTGCCAATAATCAGCGAATTTCTCTGTCCCTCTGGGAGCTGTCGGGCGACTGCCCGAGCTTTTTCACGGGCCAACCGGCGTGCCGTGGCGGCAGGGTGTTCGCCGGGTAGGGGGGTTTCGTCAATATCGGGACTGGTCACGCTGAAAGGCATGCCCAGGCGCTCCAGTAAAGCGCGACGATAAGCCGAGCTCGAGCCCAGAACCAGGGGGCGGTGATTGTTTTGAGTGGTGTGAGTGGCTTGCGGGGTGCTCATGTTTGGTGCGCTTTCAAAGGCTTGGCTACGAATATTGCAAGAAAACAGTCAACAATTTGGTCTGCCGATGGTATCATTCGCCGTTTTTCAACGGGACAGGTCTGGATGTTGTCTGCCGATTTGCCGGAAAGTTTTGACCCGAACGTCATAGCGCGCGAGAACTTCGCACTCGTCTGTGACGTGCCGGTGTCGGCTTTCCCGCGGCTGGCGGAGATGCTGACAAGTCTGAATGGCGTGGTGCGCGTTACCCTGAAAGCCTCAATGAGTGCTGATCGGCGACCGGCAACGACAGTCGGACTGGTGGCCGCACTGGAACAATCCTGTCAGCGCTGCCTGCAGCCGGTGTCTGTGATCATCGATCACGAGCATACGGTGGAGTGGGTGGCGGATGAGGGCGAACTGGCCCGTCTGGATGCGCTTGATGATGAGTCGGCGGATCCGGACTGGGAGTTTCTGCCCATGCCTGTACCCCCTCGGGTAGAGACACTGGCGCTGGTCGAGGATGAACTGATCCTCGCCCTACCCATCGTGCCACTTCACGAGGTTTGTGCACTGCCTGAGGCAGCCTCGCAACAGGTAGAAGATCATCCGTTTGCCGCGCTGGCCCAGCTTAAAACCGGTAATAACCTGCAGTAACGATTTAATCAGGAGTAACAACATGGCTGTTCAACAAAACAAAAAATCCCCGTCGAAGCGTGGCATGCACCGTGCCCATGATTCCCTGAGCAATCCGCCGCTGGCGATTGAATCGACGACGGGCGAAGTGCATCGCCGTCACCACATCTCGCCGTCGGGTGTTTACCGCGGTAAGAAGGTCGTTAAGACGACTGAAGCCTAATCGGGACGGGTCAGGGTTTTTTGCCTGACCACGAGTTGAACGTGAGCTTTGTGCGGATATGACCGTCAAAATCGCGATTGACTGTATGGGTGGCGACCACGGACCTAAGGTCACGGTCGCCGCTGCGCTGGCTTTTGCTGCGGAGTTTCCGGGTGCTGAACTTATTCTGGTCGGTCATGCAGATCGTCTGGAGGAACGTTTGCGCCGTGCAGCGCCGGAGCAATCGATCCGTGATCGTCTAACGGTCGTCCACGCCAGTGAAGTGGTGGCGATGGACGAGCCGCCGGCACTGGCGCTCCGCAACAAAAAAGATTCGTCAATGCGCGTTGCCATCAATCTGGTGAAATCTGGAGAGGTGGCAGCCTGTGTTTCTGCCGGCAATACCGGCGCCCTGATGGCTATTTCGCGCTTTGTGCTCAAGATGCTGCCCGGCATTGATCGCCCGGCAATCTGCACGGTGATTCCCACCATGACCGGCCAGACTCGTCTGCTCGATCTGGGGGCCAACGTTGACTGTACGGCAGAGCATCTGTTGCAATTCGGCGTGATGGGTTCGATTCTGACCAGTGCGGTTGAGCATATCGCTGCACCGCGTGTTGGTCTGCTGAATATCGGCGAAGAAGACATCAAGGGTAATGAAGTGGTCAAACAGACCGCCGAACTACTGCGTGCCACCGACCTCAATTTTGTGGGCAATGTCGAAGGCGATGGTGTTTACAAGGGTGAAGCCGACGTGGTGGTTTGTGACGGCTTTGTCGGCAATGTTGCACTGAAGGTTTCAGAAGGCCTGGCCCAGATGATGGGACGGTTTCTGCGTGAAGAGTTCGCGCGTAACCTTCTGACCCGCCTGATTGCCTTGCTGGCGCTGCCCGTGCTCAGCCGCTTCAAGAAGCGGCTGGATCATCGTCGCTATAACGGCGCCAGTCTGCTCGGCTTGAAGGGGACCGTGATCAAGAGCCATGGTTCTGCCGATGTATTTGCCTTCAGTCAGGCCATCAAGCGCGCCTATTACGAAGCTGAAAACGATGTGATCGACAAGATTGCCCATCGTGTTTCCAGTTACACCGGTTTACAAACTGCAGCGTTGCTCAAGGAGCCCGTTAAGGGTGATCTGGCAACGGGAGATGCCTGATGGCACAAAGCATTTACGCCCAGCTGGCCGGTATCGGCAGTTATCTGCCGGGCGCACCGATCAGCAATGAAGCACTGATTCAGGCTAAGGGTCTGGATTCCAGTGATGAATGGATCGTGACACGTACCGGCATTGCCGCTCGTCACCATGCTGGCGAAGGCGTGACTTCCAGCATGTTGGCCGAAGAGGCGTCGCGACGTGCACTGGCCGATGCCGGTGTCGCTGCCGCCGATCTGGATCTGATCATTGTTGCCACCTCAACCCCCGATATGATTTTTCCGAGCACGGCCTGTCTGCTGCAAGGCAAGCTCGGTAATGTCGGTGCAACGGCGTTTGACGTGCAGGCTGTCTGTTCGGGCTTTGTCTATGCGTTGACCATCGCCGAGAAATTCATCCGTTCGGGCAGTCACAAAACGGCGCTGATCGTGGGGGCTGAAGTCTTTTCACGCATCATGGACTGGCAGGACCGTGGGACCTGTGTGCTGTTTGGCGATGGCGCCGGCGCTGTAGTCCTCAAGGCTGGCGATACGCCGGGCATTCTGGCGACTTCACTCCACGCAGACGGTTCGCAGTCCGATATTCTCAATGTGCCGGGCCAGGTACATAGTGGCAAAGTGATCGGTGATCCCTTCCTGCGCATGGATGGTCAGGCCGTTTTCAAATTCGCCGTTCGGGCTTTGTCCGATAGTGCCATCGAGTGCTGTGAATCGGCAGGGATTGCGCCGGAACAGATTGATTGGCTGGTGCCACATCAGGCGAATGTGCGCATTATCGAAGCGATTGGTAAGCGTCTGTCTTTGCCAGCGGAGCGTGTCATCGTTACCGTGGCGCATCATGGTAATACCTCAGCCGCATCGGTGCCCTTGGCTCTGGATGAAGCCGTGAAATCAGGTCGCGTAAAACGTGGACAGACCCTCATGTTGCAAGGTGTGGGTGGTGGTTTTACCTGGGGCAGCGTGCTCCTCAAGTATTAATTACGGATTTCCTCGGAGACTGTTTATGTCATTTGCGTTCGTATTCCCCGGTCAGGGCTCCCAATCAGTCGGCATGATGGCCGCTTACGGCGATTCGCCGGTGGTCCGTGCCACCTTTGATGAAGCCTCGGCCGCATTGGGTGAAGATCTGTGGACAATGGTGGCAGAAGGCCCGGCCGAGAAGCTGGCGCTGACCGTGAACACCCAACCGATCATGCTGACAGCCGGTGTGGCTGTCTGGCGTCTGTGGGAAAGTCTTGGCGGTAAAACACCGTCGGTGGTGGCTGGTCATAGCCTGGGTGAATACTCGGCGCTGGTGGCCGCAGGTGCGCTGCAGCTCTCTGATGCCGTGCCACTGGTACGTCTGCGTGCTACCGCTATGCAGGAAGCCGTACCGGCCGGTACGGGTGCCATGGCCGCCATTCTGGGACTGGACGATGACGGTATTGCTGCGGCATGCGCTGAAGCCGCTCAGGGCGAAGTCGTCGAACCCGTCAATTTCAACGCACCGGGTCAAACGGTCATCGCTGGTCACAAGGGCGCTGTCGAGCGTGCCTGCGAAGCCTGCAAGGCGCGTGGCGCCAAGCGTGCCGTGCTGCTGCCGGTATCGGCACCGTTTCATTCCTCGCTGCTTAAGCCAGCTGCTGATCGCTTGGCGATTGCCCTGGCTGACATCAATATTGCAACGCCCATTATTCCCGTGATCAATAACGTGGATGTGGCGATTGAAACCGATCCGGCCAGAATCAAGGATGCCCTGGTGCGCCAGGCGGCCAAGCCGGTACGCTGGGTCGAGATCATCCAGAAAATGGCTGCATCGGGTGTGGCCACGGCTGCCGAATGTGGCCCGGGCAAAGTGCTGGCCGGCCTGACCAAACGTTGTGCTGATGGGATTACCGGTGTGGCGCTGGCCGATGCCGATTCGGTCAACGCCAATCTGACTCTGAGCTAAGGAATACATATGACCGCAACTGTTGCGCTTGTTACAGGTGCTTCGCGTGGCATCGGCCGTGCGATTGCCATGGAATTAACCCGCCAGGGCATGACCGTCATTGGTACGGCGACCAGCGAATCGGGCGCCGCCAGCATTACCGAGGCCATCAAGGCGGCCGGTGGTGCAGGGTGGGGGGCCGCGCTGGATGTCCGTGATGGCGCCGGTGTGGATGCGCTGATTGCAGATATCGAAGCGAAAACCGGTTCGGCCATTACCGTGCTGGTCAATAACGCCGGCATTACCCGTGACACGCTGGCTATGCGTATGAAGGATGAAGACTGGGATGACGTTCTGGATACCAATCTGAAATCGGTGTTCCGTATGTGCCGTGCGGTTATGCGCGGCATGATGAAGGCCCGTACCGGCCGTATCGTTAATATTACGTCAGTGGTCGGTCACGCCGGTAACCCGGGTCAGGCCAACTATTGCGCCGCCAAGGCCGGTGTCAGCGGCATGACACGCTCGCTGGCCCGTGAGCTGGGCAGCCGTGGTATCACTGTCAACTGCGTCGCACCGGGTTTTATCGATACCGATATGACCAAGGCACTGGATGACAATCAGAAGGCCATGCTGCTGGGCAACATCCCGCTGGGCCGCCTCGGTACACCGGAAGATATCGCGGCTGCTGTGGCTTTTCTGACGTCGCCGGCGGCTTCCTATGTGACCGGTAGTACCATTCACGTTAACGGTGGGATGTACCTGCCTTAATTATTTTTTTGTTCTATTGCTCACGAAAACTTTGCGGTTGGCTGTGATTTGGTAGAATAGAGACTGTTTTTCCACCACCTCGAATAGAAGGGTAATAGGAGCTTCAATGGATAACATCGAACAGCGCGTCAAAAAGATCGTAGCCGAGCAACTCGGCGTTAACGAAGCTGACGTCAAGAATGAATCGTCGTTCGTGGATGATCTGGGCGCAGATTCGCTGGATACGGTTGAACTCGTGATGGCACTCGAAGAGGAATTCGAATGCGAAATTCCGGATGAAGATGCCGAGAAGATCACCACGGTTCAGCAAGCAATCGACTACGTCAAGTCGCATCAGAAGTAAGTCGTCGCTTGTTGCGTCAAACGCGGCCGACGCTGTTGTGTCGGCCGTATTTTTATCAGCCCGGGCTGTTGAACCCCGGACAGTAAAGGAGTTGGCATGCGTCGTCGCGTCGTCGTCACAGGATTGGGTGTTATCAGCCCGGTAGGTAACACCGTTACGGAAGCATGGGATAACCTGCTTGCCGGTCGTAGTGGTATTACAGCCGTGACCCGTTTTGACGTCAGCACCTTTCCTACACGTATTGCTGGTGAGGTTAAAGGCTTTAACGTGACAGATTATCTGCCCGCTAAAGACGCTCGCCGCATGGATACCTTTATTCATTACGGCATGGCGGCTGGCATTCAGGCCGTTCGCGATGCCGGTCTGGCTGAAAATCCTGAAGATGCCGAACGTATCGGGGTCTGTATTGGTTCGGGCATCGGTGGTCTGCCGATGATCGAAGACACCAAGGCCACTTATGATGCCGCTGGTGTTCGCAAGATTTCTCCGTTTTTCGTACCGGGCTCAATCATCAATATGATCTCGGGCAACCTATCGATCATGTATGGCTTCAAAGGCCCCAACATTGCCACGGTAACGGCCTGTACTACGGGTCTGCACGCGATTGGTATGGCAGGCCGCATGATTGAATACGGTGACGCCGATGTCATGATTGCCGGTGGCGCCGAATCGACGATTTCCCCGCTGGGTCTGGGAGGCTTCTGTGCCGCACGTGCGCTCTCCGAGCGCAACGATGATCCGGCAACGGCCAGCCGTCCGTGGGACAAGGACCGTGATGGTTTTGTCCTGGGCGAGGGTGCCGGCGTGCTGGTCCTCGAAGAATACGAACATGCCAAAGCCCGTGGTGCCAAGATTTATGCCGAGCTTGGCGGTTTCGGTATGAGCGGTGATGCGTATCACATGACGGCTCCGGATACCGATGGTCCGAAACGCAGTATGGCTGCCGCACTCAAAAACGCGGGGGTCAACACGGATGGCGTACAGTACCTGAACGCCCACGGTACCTCGACGCCGCTTGGCGATAAAAACGAAACTGAAGCGATCAAACTGTTGTTCGGTGCTGATGCGAAGAAGTTGGTGGTTAACTCGACCAAGTCCATGACCGGTCACCTGTTGGGTGGCGCCGGTGGCCTAGAGTCGGTGTTTACCGTCTTGGCGGTGCATCACCAGATTTCTCCGCCGACCATCAATATTTTCAATCAGGATCCGGAATGTGACCTGGATTACTGTGCCAATACAGCTCGTGATATGAAGATTGATGTCGCGCTGAAGAATAACTTCGGCTTCGGTGGCACCAACGGTTCGCTGATTTTCAAGCGCTTCTAACTTCAATGATGCGCCGGTTGCAAATCCGGCCCGTTGTTTCGCGCCACCTTCGGGTGGCGTTGCTTTTG
This sequence comes from uncultured Dechloromonas sp., assembly GCA_964387485.1. Lineage (GTDB taxonomy): Bacteria > Pseudomonadota > Gammaproteobacteria > Burkholderiales > Rhodocyclaceae > Fluviibacter. The sequence continues at coordinate 47,286 of CAYLWV010000001.1, forward strand.
GTAAGCATGCTGGCGGTTGTGGGGCTGATGCAGACGCGTCTGAGTGGCTGGCCGCTTCTGCTTGGCTCGGCCTTGTTGCTTGCAACGTTGGGCCGTGCCTGGTGGCATCTGTATCAGGCAGGGCGGCTGTCTGATCTGACGCTGCTGCTTTCCTTCCGACCGTTTAAACTTGAGTTGCAAACGGCTGGTGGGGCCCAGCAAGAGCACCGCTGTGTTTCGCTGAGCGTCTATCGTTGGCTGATTGTGATGCGGTTTCAACCGGCCAATCCTGCCGGTGGTGCTGTGTCACCCGCGAATCGAACGCTGGTTTTGCTACCGGATAGCCTGCCAGGCGCGACGCCTGATGACTGGCGGCTGATGCTGATCTGGGCCAGGCAGATGCGTCGTCAGATCAGTTCCGGTAAAGGCGCCAACTAGGCAAAAGAGCGAGGCCGGCCAAGGCGTTTCAGCACAAGCTTCGACGGCGTAGCACGGTGTTCTTTGCGCGCTTCAGGGTGTCCGGATAGTCGCGTGAGTAATGCAGCCCACGGCTTTCCTTGCGCTGTAGCGCCGAGCGTACAATCAGATCGGCGGTTTGCACCAGGTTACGCAATTCAAGCAGATCATGACTGATTCTGAAGTTGGTATAGAACTCGTCAATTTCCCGGGTCAGCAGACGAATGCGGTGCTGGGCACGCAGTAGACGCTTGGTCGTGCGCACAATGCCCACGTAATCCCACATGAAACGACGTAACTCGTCCCAGTTGTGGGAAATAACAATCTCTTCATCGGCATCGGTCACCCGGCTTTCGTCCCATGAGGGCAGGGCATCCTGGGTCGGTTGCGGGTTACGAATAATGTCATCGGTCGCAGCTCGGGCATAGACCAGGCATTCGAGCAAGGAGTTCGATGCCAGGCGATTGGCACCATGCAGGCCGCTGCAGGTGACTTCCCCCGCAGCATAGAGTCCTGCAAGGTCCGTCCGTCCGTGTTGATCGATGACCACGCCGCCGCAGGTATAGTGGGCAGCCGGTACGACCGGAATCGGCTCTTGGGTAATGTCGATGCCGAGTTGGCGGCAACGCTCGTAAATCGTCGGAAAGTGGGAACGGATAAAGTCAGCTGGCTGATGTGAGATGTCTAGGTATACACAGTCCAGGCCGTGTCGCTTCATTTCGGCATCAATGGCCCGGGCAACAATATCGCGGGGTGCCAGTTCGGCGCGTGGATCATACTCGTCCATAAAGCGGGTGCCATCCGGACGTTTGAGTAGACCGCCTTCTCCCCGAACGGCTTCGCTAATCAGAAACGACTTTTCTTGGGGGTGATAGAGGCAGGTTGGATGAAACTGGATGAATTCCATGTTGGCGATACGACATCCTGCGCGCCACGCCATGGCAATGCCATCACCCGTCGATGTGTCGGGGTTGGTGGTGTAGAGATAAACCTTGCCGGCGCCACCGGTGGCGAGCAGGGTCTGTCCGGCGGCCATGGTTTTTACCTGGCCGCTCTGGCTATCCAGGACGTAGGCACCCAGGCAACGGTCTTTCTGACCGAGGGACTGCCGCCCGGTTTTGCCGGCCGTAATCAGATCCACCACGATATGGTGTTCCATCACGGCGATCTTTGGGTGATTGCGAACCTGGGGGGTGAGGGTGTCCTGAACCGCAGCGCCGGTCGCATCATCCACATGAATGACACGACGGTGGCTATGACCACCTTCCCGGGTCAGATGATAGCGGCCATCTTCGCGCGTAAACGGTACACCCCGATCAATCAGCCACTGAATGGCTTCGGCGGCATGTTCGACCGCGAAGCGTGTGGCAACCGGATCATTCAGATAGGCGCCAGCGGTCAGTGTGTCAGCAATATGGTTTTCAACCGAGTCCGTGGTATCCAGCACGGCCGCAATACCGCCCTGAGCCCAACCCGAGGCAGAGTCGATCAGCCGGCGTTTGCTGACCAGACCGACGGTCAGTCCGGCATCTGCCAGACATAGCGCAGCGCTTTGACCGGCCAGGCCGCTACCGATAATCAGTACGTCAAAGCGTAGTGACGGGATTGAGGTTGGGGGATTCGGTTTCAACGTTAATTATCGGTGACTGGCACCGCCAAACTGGCAGAAAGGGCGCTCACAACATAAACTAGCGCTCATTCTACAAGGTTCAAACAGGAAGCAGACAATCAAACCGACTTTAAATTCCCCGCTCGTCCTTGCCGTGGATGATGCCCGTGGCAAGGAAGTGCAGACCGAAGCCGAACTGGTTGCCGCCGCGCAAGCCGGGGATCGGTTTGCCTTCGAGTGTCTGATTATGCCGTTACAGAGCAGAATGCTGCGCTGGCTGACACGGCTGAGCGGAGATCGGGCGGCGGCAGAAGAGATTCTGCAGGAATCCTTATTCAAAGCCTTCATTGCCTTATCGGGGTTTCGTGGCGAGTCCAGTTTTTCAACCTGGTTATCGCATATCGCCCGAAATACCTATAGCGCCTGGCGTAAGGCGCAGGCGCTGCGGCCGGATCAAACCGTTCTGGACGAGGATACCGCAACCGCTGCCGATCAACTGACGGATTGGCCGATCCGGGTGGAAAGCCCGGAAACCCGGGTCTGGCAGCAGGAACTGCAGGAGGCCCTGCGTTCAGCCATGGCCGATTTGCCGGAGGCCTGGCGCCAGGCACTGACCCTGCGTGAGGAAGAGGGCTTGAGTTATGACGACATCGCCCAAATACAGAAAGTACCGCTGGGAACGGTGCGCTCGCGCATTCATCGTGCGCGTGAATCGCTTGCCAAGTCCCTGCATCACCTCATGGAGCCGGTATGAACCGAAAGCACCTGACGCCTGAGACAGTATCTTCATTATCGCCGGTATCTGCGGATGACGAGGTGCTTGCCACCGAGACGGAGAGCTGGCTCTCGGCCTTTGTCGATGGGGAGGCAACTTTATCGGATCCGGGTATGTCGAATGATGCCGTGACGCGCCGTCGGTTGTATGCCTATCAGCTGATTCGCACTTCAATCCGGGGTCAGACGATGGCGTCTCATGCTGGAGAAACCGTGGTCTGGCATGAGCGTCGATGTTTACAGCTCTGGGCGCAAATCGATCAGCGCCTCCAGGGCGACTGAAATAGCGTAGGATTCGCATCTATGGCAGAACGTGAAGCACAAGTCATCGAAATCGTGACCAGACCCGGACCCGAGGTTCCCGGTCTGGTACGTCTGGCTTTCGAAATCAACAGCGGTTGCGGCCGTTGTCATGAAACCGGTGGCTGCGGTGGTGTCAGTATTGCCCAGCCCGTATGCAGCAAGCCGAGAACCCTCCTGGTGCCTGATCGTGTGGGCCTGAATCTCAACGACCGGGTGCTGGTTGAGGTGCCTGATGTCATGCTGAGCCGTGGCGCTACCCGGGCCTATCTGATTCCCCTGTTGCTGCTGTTCGTCGGCAGTGTGCTGGGTGGTGCCGTATTGCCTTCGGTCCTGCCGCTCACCTGGCAGGTCACTGCGGATATCGGCGCCATGGCCGGCGCCGGCATCGGCCTGGTCGCGGCATGGTGGCAGCTACAGCGTAGCCAGCATTCAGACACGATTCCCGTTCCGCATATTGTTCACCGTCTTTCCTGATTCACCGCCTACTTTATGACGTTTGCCATGCCGAAAACACTGATTCAGTTTCTGCGTCTTTCTCTCATTTGCATTTTTCTATCAATGGGTGCCTTTTCACATGTGACTCTGGCACAGAGCCGTGGGCTTCCGGACTTCGTTGATCTGGCAGAAAAGCAATCACCGTCCGTGGTGAACATCAGCACGGTGCAGAATGGTCGGGGCAAAGCTACCAATGGTTTTCCCATGGATCCGACGGATCCGGCTTTTGAAATTTTCCGCCGTTTCTTCCCTCAGCCGCCGGGCGGTATGCAACAGCAACCCGAAAATCGCTCTCTGGGTTCAGGCTTCATCATCAGTGCGGATGGTTATGTGATGACCAATGCCCACGTGATCGAGGGCGCCGATGAAGTGAACGTCAAACTCCTTGATAAACGCGAGTTCCGGGCCAAGGTCATCGGTGCGGATAAGCGGACCGATGTGGCGCTGCTCAAGATTGATGCCAATGGCCTGCCGGCAGTCCGCCTGGGCGATTCCAATGCGTTGAAGCCGGGGGAATGGGTTGTGGCGATCGGTAGCCCGTTCGGCTTCGAACATTCGGTGACCGCGGGGATTGTCAGTGCCAAGGGGCGCGCTTTGCCCCAGGAGAATTACGTTCCGTTTATCCAGACGGATGTCGCCATTAACCCAGGAAACTCTGGTGGCCCGCTGTTTAATCTGCGTGGTGAGGTGATTGGTATCAACTCCCAGATTTTCAGCCGGTCTGGCGGGTTCATGGGTATTTCGTTTGCCATCCCGATTGATCTGGCGATGGACATCCAGCAGCAATTGCGTAGCCGGGGGCGCGCTAGCCACGGCCGCATGGGCGTCTCCATCCAGGAGGTCACTCGTGAAGTGGCTGAAGCCTTTGGCTTACCGAAAGCCGGTGGTGCTCTGGTCAATAGCATTGAGCCGAATGGACCGGCAGCACGCGCCGGTATTGAGCCGGGCGACGTGATTATGCGTTTTGACGGCAAGCCGGTCACGGCGTCGAGCGATTTGCCGCGTATGGTGGGGTTACTCAAGCCGGGTACCAAGGCCATGGTCGAGCTGTGGCGTAAGGGCCAGACGCGCACGGTGACGGTGACCATTGGCGAATTCCAGGACGAACGGATGGCGACCAATAAGCCGGCTAGCCGCGGCGTTGGTGAAGCCACCAACAGTCGATTGGGCATTGCTGTATCCGATCTCAGTGCTGAGCAGAAGCAGCAGATGCGTCTGAATGCCGGCATTCTGGTGGTGGATATCCGTCCGGGCAGTCGTATCGACCTTCGCCCGGGTGATGTCATTCTCGCCGTCACCGCGAAGGGTGATACCCAGGATATCCGTACGGTTCAGCAGTTCAATCAGCTCATTGGTCAACTGGACGGCCGGACGCCGGCAACCCTGCTGATCCGTCGTTCGAATGTCCAGATTTTTGTGCCGATTCCGCAAAGTCAGCCCGGCCAACCCGGTACGCGATAATCCCGACATGGCCGCCACTCGTGTGGTGGCCTGTCCGGCCCCCGGATCCGGTAGAATAATGGGTTGATCGAGCATCCTGGTGATGCTCCTAAAGCACTTGATGCCAGCCATGGGCTGGAAAATGGAATTCCGTGAAGCACATACGCAACTTTTCGATCATTGCCCACATTGACCATGGTAAATCGACCCTGGCAGACCGTCTGATTCATCGCTGCGGCGGCTTGTCCGACCGTGAGATGGCCGCCCAGGTTCTTGATTCGATGGATATCGAAAAGGAACGTGGTATTACCATCAAGGCGCAGACCGCCGCCCTGGATTACAAGGCCAAGGATGGTCAGACTTATCGTCTGAACCTGATCGATACCCCGGGGCACGTGGACTTCTCCTACGAAGTATCACGCTCGCTGTCCGCCTGTGAAGGTGCGTTGCTGGTCGTTGACGCCTCGCAGGGCGTGGAAGCTCAGACTGTGGCCAATTGCTATACGGCTCTTGATCTGGGTGTCGAGGTCGTGCCGGTACTGAACAAGATTGATCTGCCATCAGCCAACCCTGATAACGCCCGTGCCGAAATCGAAGACGTGATCGGCATTGATGCCACCGAAGCGGTGGAGGCCAGCGCCAAAACCGGTATCGGCATCGACGACATTCTCGAACAGGTCGTTGCGAAGATTCCGGCACCGGTAGGCGACCCGGATGCACCGCTCAAAGCCCTGATTGTGGACTCGTGGTTCGATAACTATGTCGGCGTCGTGATGCTCGTCCGCGTGATTGATGGCACACTGAAGCCCAAAGACAAGATGCGCCTCATGTCGACCGGCGCCACCCACCTGTGTGAACAGGTCGGCATCTTTACCCCGAAATCGAAGCAGCAACCGCAACTCTCGGCAGGGGAAGTGGGCTTCGTGATTTCCGGTCTCAAGGAGCTGAAGGCTGCCCGTGTCGGTGACACCATCACGTTGGCGGATCGTCCGGCCGATAAGCCCCTGGATGGCTTCAAGGAAATCAAACCGCAGGTGTTCGCCGGTCTGTACCCGGTGGAGCCAAACGAATACGAGCAGTTACGTGACTCTCTGGAAAAGCTGCAGCTCAATGATGCCGCATTGCAATTCGAGCCGGAAGTGTCGCAGGCGCTGGGCTTTGGTTTCCGTTGTGGTTTCCTGGGGCTGTTGCACATGGAAATTGTGCAAGAGCGCCTGGAACGCGAATTCGACATGGATCTCATCACCACGGCACCGACCGTCGTATATGAGGTCGGTCTACGTAATGGTGAGCAGATCATCGTTGAGAACCCGTCGAAGCTGCCGGATATCGGCAAGATCGAGGAGATCCGCGAACCGATCATTACCGCCTTTATCTTTTTGCCACAGGACTATGTGGGCCCTGTGATCACACTGTGTAATCAGAAACGGGGTTCGCAGATTGATATGCGTTATCACGGCCGTCAGGTGCAGATGATCTATGAACTGCCGTTGTCGGAAGTGGTTTTCGATTTCTTTGACAAACTGAAGTCGGTATCACGGGGTTATGCCTCGCTCGATTATGAGTTCAAGGAATATCGTCCTGCTGATATGGTCAAGCTGGATGTGCTGATTAATGGCGACAAGGTGGATGCCCTGTCGTTGATCGTGCACCGTTCCAGTTCGGTCTACCGTGGCCGGGAACTCGTCAGCAAGATGCGTGAACTGATTCCGCGTCAGATGTACGATGTGGCTATTCAGGCAGCACTCGGTGCGCAGATTATTGCCCGCGAAACAGTCAAAGCCATGCGTAAGGACGTGCTGGCCAAGTGTTATGGCGGTGACATTTCCCGTAAGAAGAAACTGCTCGAGAAACAGAAAGCCGGTAAGAAGCGCATGAAGCAGATCGGCACCGTTGAAGTGCCGCAGGAAGCCTTCC
>CAYLWV010000002.1:0-22972 GCA_964387485.1 uncultured Dechloromonas sp.
GGCGGCAAGGTCATTTCTCTGGATCTGGTCGATGCCATGGTCAAGGCCGCTGATAGCCACTGCTCGGATGAGGAGGTTGAAGCGGTCGAGCGCTCGGCCTGCCCGACCTGTGGCTCGTGTTCAGGCATGTTTACGGCCAACTCGATGAACTGTCTGACCGAAGCCTTGGGGCTGTCGCTACCCGGTAACGGGACACTGGTGGCCACCCACGCTGATCGCAAGTCGTTGTTCCTGGGTGCCGGCCAACGTATTGTGGAACTCTGTAAGCGTTATTATGAGCAGGATGATGCGTCGGTACTACCGCGCAACGTAGCCAACAAAAAAGCCTTTGAAAATGCCATGGCCCTCGATGTGGCGATGGGCGGCTCGACCAACACCGTGCTGCATATTCTGGCTGCAGCTCAGGAAGCCGGTGTGGATTTCACGATGCAGGACATTGATCGTATTTCGCGCCATGTGCCGTGCCTCTGCAAGGTCGCACCGATGACAGATAAGTACCATATCGAAGATGTCCATCGCGCTGGCGGTATTCTCGGTCTGCTGGCGGAGCTGGATCGTGCCGGTGTCATTCACCGTGATACGCCGACAGTGCATGCACCGACGCTGGGTGCGGCCATGGACCAGTACGATATTACGACTTCCAGCGATGAGCGCGTGCAGACCCTGTTCCGTGCTTCGCCCGGTGGTATTCCCACACAAACCGCGTTCTCTCAGGATCGGCGCTACGATGAACTGGATACGGATCGTGAAGCCGGCTGTATCCGTAATCGTGCGCATGCCTACTCGCAGGATGGTGGCCTGGCCGTGCTGCATGGCAATCTGGCGCTGAACGGTTGTATTGTTAAAACTGCTGGCGTTGATGAGTCGATCTTGCAGTTCACCGGTAAGGCCCGCGTTTATGAAAGTCAGGAAGATGCGGTCGCCGGTATCTTGTCTGGCGAAGTTGTTGAGAACGACGTCGTGGTGATTCGCTACGAAGGCCCGCAGGGCGGCCCCGGCATGCAGGAAATGCTCTACCCGACGTCGTACCTGAAATCACGTGGCCTCGGCAAAGCCTGTGCGTTGCTGACGGATGGCCGCTTCTCGGGGGGTACCTCGGGCTTGTCCATCGGCCATGTGTCGCCGGAAGCCGCTAGTGGTGGCTTGATTGCCCTTGTGGAAACCGGGGATACCATCGAGATCGACATTCCGAATCGTCGTATCCATCTGGATGTCAGCGAAGATGATCTGGCAGCGCGTACCGCCGCGATGAATGCTCGTGGCGACAAAGCTTGGAAGCCGGTTGCGCGTGAACGTGTGGTCAGCCAGGCGCTGAAGGCTTACGCGCTGTTTGCGACGTCAGCGGATCGTGGTGCCGTGCGCGACATCAGCCAGGTCGTGCGCAAAAGCTAAGCGAGAAACCAGTCTGTAAAAACAACGAAGGGCGCCACGGCGCCCTTCGTTGTTTGAGTTTCCCAAACGAATTCAGGAACCCATTTTTCAAGTTTCTCAGTTGCTGCCAGCGGCTTTACCAGCCTGGTAGCCCTTGTTGTACTGTTGCTGCTTCGATTTTTCATACGAATCGTAGGCATAACCACCGATAGCACCAACCGCAGCACCACCAACGGCGCCCCAGATCGGGTTGCCGCCAGCAATCGCGGTAATGCCAGCGCCGGCAGCGGCACCAATGGCGCCGCCTGACAGGGTGCGCTGCTGGGTATCACTCATGCCCGAGCAACCCGTGAGGACGGCGGCAACCACCGGAACAATCATCAAAGTTTTTTTCATGGTGTGTACTCCGTATTCAGATTACTTGCCGGCTTTGCCGCTTGCACAGGGGAAGCGCTCGGTCAGGAAGCGCAGCGCCGATTCGGCAGCCGGCATGTCTTTGATTTCTGGCTTGTTGCCGGCCCAGGTCACATACTCATCCAGCACTTGCTGACGCTGCGGTGCCGGTTGCGACACACAGATCTTGTTCTGGGCAAATTTCGGGTGGCGGGTCACCAGATAAGCGTCATACACGCCCTGACCAAAGCCATTGCAGTAAGCCTGTACCGGTGCGTTAGCTTTGTCTTTGCAAAGGGCGACCATTTCAGCCGTACTGGTGGCGCGATGGGTGGGCTGTTGCGCAGCCGGTGCGGCAGCAAAAGCAGAAGCCGACAGCAGTGCAGTGCTGGCAATCAGAATCGTTTTTTTCACGAACATCTCCTTGGGTTATTCCAATCCCCGCTGCTGGCGAGGTATTAGATGACTCTAGTCTCTTTAATCGTTAACGGCAAGCCGTATTCGGAAAGGTTTCAGGAACGTTTGGCCTGCAGTGCATCCATCACGGCCATGGCGGTCATGTTGACTACGCGGCGCACCGTCGACGATGAGGTCAGGATGTGTACCGGATGCGCTGCGCCCAACAGGATCGGCCCGATGGTCACGCCCGAACCACCGATCATCTTGATCAGGTTGTACGAGATGTTGGCCGCATCCAGATTAGGCATGATGAGCACATTGGCTTCGCCCTTGAGGGCAGAGTCCGGATAAGCGCTCAGGCGGATTTCTTCCGATAGTGCGGAGTCACCGTGCATTTCGCCATCAACATCCATTTCGCCGGACGAGAGCGCCGGTAGCAATGCCGCCGCACGGCTCATTTTGAGGGCCGATTCCGACGACGACGAGCCAAAGTTGGAGTGCGATAGCAGCGCTACCTTTGGATGAACGCCAAAACGCTTCACTTCATCGGCAGCCAGCATGGCAATTTCGGCCACCTGTTCGGCGTTCGGATTTTCGTTCACGTGCGTGTCGGCAATGAACAGCGACCGACCGGGCAGCATCAGATAGTTCATGGCGGCAAAGACGTTGACACCCGAGCGCTTGCCGATAACCTCGTTGACCACCTGCAGGTGGTCACTGTACTGGCCGAGGACGCCACAGATCATGCCGTCGGCAAAACCCAGCTTCATGAGCATGGCACCCATCAGTGTGGTGTCGCGACGCATGGCGGATTTGGCTACCGCCGGAGTCACGCCACGACGGGCCATCAGCTTGTGATAGGCCGTCCAGCAGTCGCGGTAGCGGGGATCGTTCTCCGGATTGACCAGCTCGAAATCCACACCCGGCCTGATGCGCAGGCCGGCGCGCTGTAGACGCTTCTCAACAACCGCCGGGCGACCGATCAGTACCGGTGTGGCCAGCTGTTCTTCAAGAATAATCTGTGTGGCACGCAGGACGCGTTCATCTTCGCCTTCGGCGAAGATGATGCGCTGGCGCGCACCTTCCTTGCAGGCGACGAATACGGCGCGCATGCCGATGCCGGTGTGATACACGAACTCTTTCAGGCGTTCGATGTAGGCATCCATGTCGGCGATCGGTCGACGAGCTACGCCCGAACTAACGGCAGCTTTGGCAACGGCCGGCGCAATCCGTGTAATCAGACGCGGATCGAAGGGTTTCGGAATCAGATATTCCGGGCCAAAGCGCAGGTTATGACCAGCGTAAGCCATGGCCACTTCATCGGAGACTTCCACTTCGGCCAGCTCAGCGATGGCGTAGACGCAAGCCAGCTTCATTTCTTCCGTAATCGTGGTCGCGCCAACATCAAGCGCCCCACGGAAAATAAACGGGAAGCAGAGCACGTTATTGACCTGGTTCGGATAATCCGAACGACCGGTAGCGATGATGGCGTCCGGACGCACCTTACGGGCTTCTTCCGGCATGATTTCCGGTGTGGGGTTGGCCAGCGCGAAGATCAACGGGTTTTCATTCATCGGTGGCAGCCACTCGGCTTTCAGCGCGCCGGCGGCCGACAGACCGAGGAACACATCAGCGCCGACCAGCGCATCTTTCAGTGTGCGTGCGTCGGTCTGCTGGGCATACTTGGCTTTGGTCGGCTCCATGTTTTCTTCACGGCCGACGTAGATAACGCCTTTGGAGTCGCAGACGGTAATGTGTTCACGTTTGACACCGATTTCGCACCAAAGATCCAGACAAGCGATGGCGGCAGCACCGGCACCCGACACCACCACGCGGACTTCGGCGATATTCTTCTTGATGACCTTGAGGCCGTTGATCAGTGCCGAAGCGGAAATAATCGCGGTGCCATGCTGATCGTCGTGGAAGACAGGGATCTTCATCCGCTTCTTGAGTTCGCGCTCGATGTAAAAACACTCCGGCGCTTTGATGTCTTCCAGATTGATGCCGCCGAGCGTGGGCTCTAGCGCCGCAATCATCTCGATCAGTTTGTCCGGGTCGTTCTCGGCCAGTTCGATGTCGAAGACATCAATGCCGGCGAATTTCTTGAATAGGCAGCCTTTGCCTTCCATGACGGGCTTTGAGGCCAGCGGGCCGATATTGCCCAGGCCGAGTACCGCCGTACCGTTGGTGACCACGCCAACCAGATTGCCGCGCGCGGTCAATGTATCGGCTTCATCGGGATTGCTCTCGATTTCTTCACAGGCGAAGGCAACGCCTGGCGAATAGGCCAGTGCCAGATCGCGCTGGTTGGTTAAACCTTTGGTCGGGGTGACAGAGATTTTTCCGTGGGTCGGAAAACGGTGGTACTCCAGCGCGGCTTCGCGCAGGTCCTTCTGCATGGCAGGCTCCAACTTCACCCGATGGGCTCTCGTCTTTCGGGTGGATTGATCAGACAGCTGCGTTTCGGTCAGAGAAACGCAAACGAAACGATGATTTTCCTCTTTTGCGCCGCGAAAGGCAAAGTGCGGTGCAATAAAAAACGGCCCGCCGAAGCGAGCCGTTTTAGCGTGAAAGGCGCGATTACTTGCGCTTGTTCACGGCATCCTTGAATGCCTTACCAGCCGAGAACTTCACAGTCTTGGCAGCCGGGATCTTGATGGTTTCGCCGGTTTGCGGATTGCGGCCGGTACGGGCAGCGCGCTTGCCGCTCGAGAACGAACCGAAACCAACCAGGCTAACCGAGTCACCCTTCGTCACGGCCTTAACAACGGCAGCAACCGTAGCGTCCAGAGCAGCTTGTGCAGCGGCTTTGCTCAGCTTGGCATCTTTAGCGATAACTTCAATCAGTTCAGCTTTATTCATAAGGGTGTCTCCCAATGGTTTGTACAAAATCTTTAGAACCAGCTACACATGAGCTGATCGCGTGAAACCATTATGCCCTGATTTCTGAAGGTTTTTACAAGTGTTTTCATGAATTTTTTCTGGGTAAGCGCGCTGTAAGCCTTGTCAGGTGGCGCTTTCAGCGGGTCGGTGCGTTGGGCCATGCACCAAAACCGTTTTTGATGATTGTAAGCGTCCCGCAAAAAACCCTGTTTCAACAAGGCATTGGCGAGGTCTCTTCACAAATCGACTGATTGTGTGCGTGCACCATCATGGTCTGTAAAGAAAATGCAACGGACATTTTCACCCGTTGATTTTGCCAACGTACTCAAGGACTCTTCGCGCAGAGAGGCAACCGTTTCGGCCACGCGTCGCAATTGTGACGACTCGTTGCGCTGACCGTGCAGCCAGGCGGGCGCCATATCAGGTGCATCGGTTTCCAGTACAAAAGTCGAGGAGGGCAGTGACTGCAGCAAGGCGCGAATTCGTGTTGAGCCTTCGTAAGTACAACTGCCGCCGAAGCCGAGCAGAAAACCCATGCGCGTCAGTTGATCGGCTTGTTCACGGCTGCCATTAAATGCATGCGCGATCCCGCCGGGAATTTTTTTTGAACGTCCCTGGATACGTTTCAAGGACTGGATCACATCTTCCACGGCATGGCGAACATGCAAGATCACCGGTAACGCATGAGTCGCCGCCAGTGCCAGTTGTGCCTCAAACCAGTATCGTTGTGTTGCAAAATCGGGGGCGCCACGAAAACGGTCGAGTCCGATTTCACCAACGGCAACGGCACGCGTTGTGCGTAGCTGCGTTTCAAGCTGTGCCAGATCTTCAGGCTGGGCCTGCATGACATAGAGTGGATGTATACCGTAGGCCGGGAGAATGCGCGGCCAATCCGGACGCTGTGCTGAGGTCTCGGCTAAGGTCTGGAGTGCCTTAAAGCCGGTGGCTGTGACCGCAGGATTAATGCAATGCGTGATACCGGCGTTGCGCGCCCGAATCAAAGCCGCGTCGCGGTCGGCATCAAACTCCGGCGCGTCCCAGTGAACGTGGGTATCAATCCAGGTCAGGGATGGTTCTGACATGGGGCATCACGATCAATAGCGATAGAGAAACGGAAAATCCGTTTCCGGACGGACGCCGGAAATCATGTCGGCCAACGCTTTGCCGGAACCGCAGGCCATCGTCCAGCCCAGCGTACCATGCCCGGTATTGAGAAAGAGGTTGCCGGGTTGTGCGCGGCCGATGAGCGGCACGTTGGAGGGCGTTGCCGGCCGCAGTCCGGTCCAGTACTCGGGTTCGCCAATCGTGCGCAGGTGCGGAAATATCTGCTGTGTGCGTTCGGCAATAGCGGCGCAGCGCACTGCATTGAGTCCCATGTTGTAGCCGTTCATTTCCGCGGTACCAGCAACACGTAAACGATTGCCCAGGCGTGAAAACACGATCTTGCGGCCGTCATCGGTCAGGCTCACCGATGGTGCAAAGTTCTCGCCCTCAGCCAGCGTGAACGTGGCCGAATAGCCTTTGGCCGGATAGATCGGTACGGATAAGCCGAGCGGCGCCAACAGCGTGTTGCTGAAGCTGCCACAAGCCACGACATAGGCATCTGCCTGTAGGCGCTCACCGTTATACCGTTCAATACTATCAATGTGCGTCGCGTCACCGCGTAAACGAACGATGGGTGTGCCCATCAGAAACTGGACGCCGCGGGTTTGGGCTAACTCAGCCAAGCGTCGTGTGAACAGATGTGCATCACCTGATTCATCCGACGGGGTGAAGTGTCCACCCACGATGAGGTGACGGGCATCGTCGAGGGCGGGTTCAATTTGCACACAGGTGGCGGCATCCACGGGGCGCCGATCCAATCCGTAATCGCGCATGAGCTCAGCCGCCATGGCGGCGTGATGATATTCGTGCTCGTCGGTGTAAAAATGCAGAATGCCGCGCGTTAGCTGATCATAGTTGATCCCGGTCTGATCACGCAGTTGCTGCAGGCAGGCCCGACTGTAGATCGCCAGATTGACGATGGCCCGGATATTGGCCCGGGTGCGTGGGGCTCGGCACTCCCCGAGAAAGCGAAGGCCCCAGCGAAATAGCTCCGAGTCCAGTCGCCAGCGAAACAGCAGTGGGGCATCTTCCTGGCCCATCCAGCGCAAAATTTTTCTGATGGCGCCGGGGTTGGCCCAAGGCTCGGCGTGCGAGACAGAAATCTGGCCGCCGTTCGCGAAACTAGTTTCCTGACCGGCACCCGGTTGGCGATCAACCACCGTGACTTCGTGCCCGGCCTGCGACAGATACCACGCCGTCGTTGTTCCGACCACGCCGGCACCGATCACGATGATTTTCATGAGGCGCGCTCTTCGCTCTCCCGAATTCGGGCTATGCGTGATACTTCCGGAATGTGGCGGACACCACGCATGACACGGGCCAGGTGCTTACGGTCTCGCACCTGCAGGGTAAAGAACAGGGTGGTGTACATGCCACCGGCGTCATCCATGCTGATATGGACGATATTGGAGTCCGTCTCGGCAATGGCGGCCGAAATTTTGGCAAGCACGCCACGCTGATTGCGAATTTCGACACGAATCCGTACATCAAACTGGCTGTTGATTTCTGGCGCCCATTCCACGTCCACCCACTTCTGGGCATCCTGTCCGAGATGCCGGCGAATCTTCAGGCAATCATGCGTATGCACAACCAAGCCGCGGTTCGCATCCAGCGAACCTACAATCGGGTCGCCGGGAATCGGCTGACAACAGGTGGAGAGATGAACGGCAACACCATCCGCGCCGTTGATCATGACGGGTGCGCTGGCTGTAGTAGGCAGAGCCTTGGCCGGATCCAAACCGAGCAGCTCGACCACCACATCGCCGGCCGGGCGTTGCCCCGTACCGATCTGACTCAGAATGTGCCCTTCGGCCTGGGCGCCCGAGCGATCCAGTACCCGGCCCCAGCCGGCAACGGGCACGTCCTGCAAACGCTGACCATACCGGGCCAGTTCGCTCGACAGCATGCGCTTACCCAGCGCGGCAGAGGATTCGTGATGTGCAGAACGTAGGAAGTGGCGGATTTTGCTACGGGTACGACCGGATTTGACGAACTTCAACCAGGCGGGGTTCGGGTTCGGAATCACCGCAGTCACAATCTCAATCTGATCACCGTTCTGCAGCTCGGTGCGCAGGGGTGCAAATTCGCGATTGATTCTGGCTGCCACGCAACGGTTACCGATGTCGGTGTGTACGGCATAGGCAAAGTCCACGGCCGTGGCACCTCGCGGCAGTGTCAGGATCTTGCCATTGGGTGTAAAGACAAAGACCTCATCCGGGAAGAGATCCACCTTGGCATGTTCGTAGAATTCGGAGGAGTCACCGCTCATCGACTGCATCTCGACCAGGGACTCCAGCCACTTCGTCGTTTTGTGATGCAGATCATCCGAGAACTTGCCGGATTCCTTGTACAGCCAGTGTGAGGCGACGCCTTCCTGGGCCAGGCGATGCATGTCCCGCGTGCGGATCTGAATTTCGATGGGTGTGCCGTAGGGTCCGATCAGTGTGGTGTGCAACGACTGATAGCCATTCACTTTGGGAATGGCCAGGTAATCCTTGAACTTGCCCGGCAGCGGTTTGTATAGGGCATGCAGTGCGCCCAGCGCCAGGTAGCAGCTGGCATCGTCATCAACAACGACGCGAAAACCATAAAGATCCAGCACCTGGGAAAACGACAGATGTTTCTCGATCATCTTGCGGTAGATCGAATAGAGGGTTTTCTGTCGACCGAACACTTCGGCCCTGACACCGGCTTGCGCTAATTTATCTGACAGGCTGGTCAGAATCCGCTGCACCATCTCCTTGCGGTTGCCGCGTACGGATTTAACGGCGCGGGCCAGCACGTCGTAACGGTGCGGGTAGATGTTCTGGAAGGCCAGATCCTGTAATTCCCTGAATAGCGTATTCAAGCCCAGGCGGTTGGCAATCGGGGCGTAAATTTCCAAAGTTTCGCGGGCGATGCGCCGGCGCTTGTCCGGGCGCATCGAGCCCAGCGTCTGCATGTTGTGCAGACGATCTGTCAGCTTGATGAGAATGACGCGGATGTCGCGCGCCATGGCCAGCAGCATCTTGCGGAAGTTTTCAGCCTGTGCCTCGTGCTGGCTGGCAAATTCCAGGCGGTCCAGTTTGGAAAGGCCTTCGACGAGATCAGCAACCGGTTTGCCGAATCGTTGCGTCAGCTCTTCCTTGGTGGCACCGGTGTCTTCAATGGTGTCATGGAGCAGCGCCGCCATAATGGCAACGGTATCCATTTTCCATTCGGCGAGCGCACCGGCAACCGCCAGGGGATGCGTGATGTAAGGCTCGCCAGAGGTACGATTCTGCCCCCGATGGCACCTTTCACTA
Source organism: uncultured Dechloromonas sp. (assembly GCA_964387485.1). GTDB lineage: Bacteria > Pseudomonadota > Gammaproteobacteria > Burkholderiales > Rhodocyclaceae > Fluviibacter. Next base: position 9,435 of record CAYLWV010000002.1, read on the forward strand.
AAGGAAAAGGCATCTTCTACCCGTGCCAGATCGGCAGCGGGGAGGTAATCAAGGCTATCAATAAAAACCCGGTAAGCCGGATCGTCCGGCCCTAGGGCCGGTGGCAAATCAGGCGGAATGTCGGGGTTCACCGGGGCACGTGCTTCCGTGTTCATGATGTGCCCTCAACCTTCCGCCTAAGCCATTAACTCAGGCCTGAGGGCGATTCAGAATCTCGGCACCGACAAAGCCTTCGCCGATTTCGCGCAGCGCGATGACGGTCGGTTTATCCATATCGGCTTCAACGTGCGGTGTAGCACCGTTAGCCAGCTGACGAGCGCGGTAAGTCGCGGCCAGCGTCATTTGGAAGCGGTTGGGGATGCGATTCAGGCAATCTTCGACAGTAATACGTGCCATGGTGTGTTCCGTTCAATTAGCGATGGAGGTAGGAAGCCATCAGGGCTGAATGGCGTTGCGACTGATTGATCAGTCGCGTCCGGGCCGCAGCAAACACGGCCAGCAATTCACCCAGTGCTTCTTCCAGGTTTTCGTTAATTATAACGTAGGGAAACTCGTTGAGATGCGCCAATTCCTCACGGGCATTGGCAACCCGACGGGCAATGATCTCGGCCGAATCCTGGCCGCGGCCCTGTAATCGGGTTTCCAGCACATCAAATGACGGCGGCACAATAAAGACACCGACCGACGTCGGGTAAACCTTGCGCACCTGTTGAGCACCCTGCCAGTCAATCTCCAAAATCACGTCCCGATCAGCCTGTAACAGGGTCTCAATGCCCTGACGGCTGGTGCCATAAAAGTTACCGTGAACTTCGGCCGATTCCAGAAAATCTCCGGCAGCCTGCATCTGCTGGAACGCTGCCACCGAGACGAAGTGATAGTGGACACCGTTTTCTTCACCGGGGCGCGGCGCGCGGGTCGTGGTCGAAATCGACAGCGCCAGACGAGGGTTTTGCGCCAGCGCCATGCGGGTCAATGTGGTTTTGCCGGCGCCAGAGGGGGCGGCAATCACAAATAGACTGCCGGGGCCGATGGAGGTGTTCTGCGTCATGTGTGCTCTGCCTTTTTTGCCAAGTGACCCATAGGGTGCAAGCGGCGGGTTATTCGATATTCTGGACCTGTTCGCGAATTTGTTCGATCAGCAGTTTCAGCTCCATGGCGATAGCCGAGACTTCGCTGCTTACGGATTTGGAGCCCAGTGTATTGGCTTCACGGTTCAGCTCCTGCATCAGGAAATCCAGTCGCTTGCCGGCTTGACCCGGTGTGTCGACTACGCGATCCACTTCTTCCAGATGGACTTTGAGACGACCTAATTCTTCGGCGACATCCGTGCGTACGGCATACAAAGTGAGTTCCTGACGGATGCGCTCGTCTTCCGCATTGCCCATAACTTCCAGTAGTTTAGCCCGCGCTTTGTCGGCATAGGCCTGCTGTGCCGCCGGGATTAACGGATCGGCTTTGACCACCAGCGCGCGCATGGCGGCGGTGCGCTCCTTGATCAGTTCGGCCAGGCGTTGGCCTTCGCGCTGTCGCACGGCTTTCAGATTCGTAATGGCTTCGGCTGCCATGGCCTGGTACTCGGGCAGTAGGGCACTCCAATCTAGCGCAGCCGTGCGCACCACGCCCGGCCAACGCAGCACATCCGCCGTGCTTAAGCCGCGGCTGTCCTTGAAGATCGATTGCACTTCCTGAGCCAGTCCTAAAAGTGTCTGCATCCGCTCTAGATCCAGTGTTTCCGTTGTGTCGCCAGCCGCCAGCGCCCAACCGGCACGGCACTCGACCTTCCCGCGTGCCAGTTGTTTGGCCAACAACTCACGCAAGGGCATTTCCAGTTCGCGCAGCTCTTCCGGAAAACGGAAGGCCAGGTCGAGAAAACGGGAATTGACGCTTTTGATGTCAAAGGTCAAGGTTCCACCAGCGATGGGGCGGGTGATAGCGGCAAAGCCGGTCATACTGGCAATCATGCGGACATCCTGAATTCGTGTAGAAAATCGTACAATGCCGACGAGTTTAAACGATAGGAACCCTCATGCGTCCGAGCCAACGTCAATCCGATGAATTACGCCCGCTGTCACTGACTCGCGGTTACACTGCTCACGCCGAAGGCTCGGTGCTGATTCAGGTGGGACAGACCCGCGTGCTTTGCACGGCCAGCGTGGAAACCAACCTGCCGCCCTGGTTGCGCGGTAAGGGCCAGGGCTGGGTCACGGCCGAATATGGCATGCTGCCGCGTGCGACACATACGCGCTCCGCCCGCGAAGCCGCCAAAGGCAAACAGACCGGACGCACCCAGGAGATCCAACGCCTCATCGGGCGCAGCCTCCGGGCAGTGACGGATCTGGTTGCCCTGGGTGAACGCCAAATCACGCTGGATTGCGATGTGCTTCAAGCGGACGGTGGTACGCGCTGTGCGGCCATTACCGGCGCCTGGGTGGCGCTGCATGATGCCTGTGCCAAATTGGTGGCCGAAGGCACCCTAGCAACCAACCCGATACGCGATCATGTGGCGGCGATTTCCGTGGGCATCGTTGATGGTCAGCCGGTCCTCGATCTGGATTATGCCGAAGACTCCGGCTGCGATACCGACATGAACGTTATCATGACCGGCAGTGGCGGTATTGTGGAGATTCAGGGCACCGCCGAAGGTACCCCGTTCAGTCGTGACGAACTGACGCAGCTAGTGGATCTGGCCGATGCCGGTATTCGCCAACTGATTGCTGCGCAAACCCAGGCCGTGAAGGTTTGAACGTCATGAAGCAGCTGGTCCTGGCTTCGAACAATGCCAAAAAGCTTAAAGAGCTCGGCGAGCTGCTCACCCCGCTGGGCATCGAACTGATCCCACAAGGGCAGCTCGACATTCCCGAAGCCGAAGAACCCTTTCCGACCTTTGTCGAAAACGCACTGGCCAAAGCACGCCACGCCGCCCGTTTGAGTGGGCTACCGGCGCTGGCCGATGATTCGGGGCTTTGTGTCCGTGCGCTGGCGGGCGCGCCCGGCGTCCTGTCGGCACGTTATGCCGGTGAGCCCAAATCAGACGCGCGGAACAATGCGCACCTGCTCACAGCACTGGCAGGCCAAGTGGATCGGGCGGCGCATTTTGTCAGCGTCCTGGTGTTGGTCCGTCACTCAGACGACCCGCAGCCCATCATTGCCGAAGGCAATTGGCATGGCGAAATTCTGACGGAGGCTCGGGGGGGCGATGGGTTTGGTTACGATCCGCTCTTCTGGATTCCCACAGTAGGCAAATCTGCTGCCGAGATGGCACCTCAGGAAAAAAATACCTGTTCGCATCGCGGCATTGCCATGCAAAAATTGCTGGTGCAGTTGCCCGATCTATAAGCTGTGCAAACCATCACGTTCGTACCCAAGCTCGGGTCACGCTCAGTGGCTGCCGATGCCCTGAAACCCAACTTTACGCAGGCCGTGCCGTTATCACTTTATGTGCACATCCCCTGGTGTGTCCGTAAGTGCCCTTACTGTGATTTCAATTCGCATGCGGCGCCGGAGCATCTGCCGGAAGCCGCGTTGGTTGATGCGTTGCTACAGGATCTGACGGCCGCATTGCCCGGCATCTGGGGACGCCGTATCGAGACGGTGTTTTTTGGCGGAGGGACGCCCAGTCTGTTATCGCCGGCTGCCATTGATCGACTGATCACCGGTTTCCGCATGCTGCTGCCACTGTCGCCGCAGGCCGAAATTACGCTGGAGGCCAACCCAGGTACCGTAGATGCAGAACGCTTCGCCGGTTTCAAGGCGGCAGGGGTTAATCGCCTCTCCCTCGGTATTCAGAGTTTCAACGATGCCAGCCTGCAGGCGCTGGGCCGCATTCACGACCGACAACAGGCGGTTGCGGCGATTGAAGCTGCCGCCCGCACCTTCGATACCTTTAACCTCGATCTCATGGTCGGGCTGCCACAGCAGGATGTGGCAGCGGCACTGACTGATATCCATCAGGCACTGGCCTTTAACCCACCGCATTTTTCCTGTTATCAGCTGACGCTGGAGCCGCACACCCCCTTTGCCGCAATGCCGCCTTCCGGATTGCCCGATGACGATACCTGTGCCGAGATCCAGGATGGGCTGGAAAACCGCCTGGCCGAAGCGGGCTATACGCACTATGAAACTTCGGCCTTTGCCCGTTCCGGCCATCAATGCCGGCACAACCTGAACTACTGGACCTTTGGCGATTATTTGGGCATCGGCCCCGGTGCGCACAGCAAACTGACGAACCACGAGGGTGTGCGTCGTCAGATGCGCCATAAATCACCCAGAGCCTATCTGGCCGCTGTGGAAAGCGGGGATTTCATTCAAACGGACGAACCGGTTCGGCCCGCCGATCTGACCGGTGAATTTATGATGAATGCGCTGCGCCTGAATGAGGGCTTCGGCATTGATCTCTATGAGCGGTATACCGGATTACCCTGGCTGGTCGTCGCCCGCCAGGTGGATGCAGCGATCCGTGACGGGTTTCTGGAATGGGCGACGCCGGGCCAGCATCTGCGCCCCACCCTCAAAGGTCGGCGCTTTCTTAACGTGCTGCTCCAGCGCTTTCTCTAAATTATTTCCGCCGGAATACCAGATCCCACACACCGTGGCCTAGCCGCAGGCCGCGTGCCTCAAACTTGGTGAGCGGGCGGTAGGCAGGGCGCTCGGCGTAATCTGTTGCCGTGTTTTCCAGTTGCGGATCGGCGCTCAGCACTTCCAGCATCTGCTCGGCATAGTTTTCCCAATCGGTGGCGCAGTGGATCGTACCGCCAGGTTTGAGGCGGGACACCAGCGTACGCACAAATTCCGGCTGAATCAGACGTCGCTTGTGGTGGCGTGCTTTGTGCCACGGGTCGGGAAAGAACACCAGGATGCCATCCAGCGAATCCGGCGCAATCATCTGGTTAACGACATCCACGGCATCGTGCGTCATCAAGCGCAGATTTGTCAGACCCGTCTGTTCGATGAGTTTCAGCAGATTGCCCACACCGGGACGATGTACTTCGATGCCCAGGTAATCATGTTGCGGATGATTTTTGGCGATTTCTGCCGTCGCCCCCCCCATGCCGAAACCGATCTCGAGAAAGCGTGGGGCCTGACGGCCGAACCGGGCATCCCAGTCCTGGAGGGTGGGCGTGTAATCGACCCCCCACTGTGGCCAACCCTGGGCAATGGCCGTGCTCTGCGCATCGGTCAGCCGCCCTTCACGACGCACAAAGCTACGTATACGACGCAGATGCGCCGGGAGATCGCTGAGGACCTGTGTGCGTTTTTCATTCATGGTGTCTGTTCCATTGCTGTTTCCGCGTCCGGGGTGGTCACTTTCACCTCTGTGGCGCTCGCCGGTCGGGCCGGCTTGTTTTTAAGCTTCAGATAATTCGGATCGCTCACCTCGGCCAGGGTATCCCGGTAGCGCTGCTGCAGATTCATCTGCGGCAGCACCAGCGTGTCCGCCAGTGTCGGGCATGCCTCATCCAGAGCGGCGGGCGAGAGATCCAGTGATGTCTTCAGATGCATGGCCTGTGCCACACGCGCTTGCTGATTCGGGGTGTCTAGTGCAATCCGGTAATGCACGGCTAACGTTGCCGTCAGTGTCTGCATGGTCGACTGGTTCTCCGTCAGCCATGCTTCATAAGCTGCGGTTGCGGCCGGGAATGCATGGCACGCAGTCCCCAGCATGACCGTGGCGTTAGCGACACCGAAAACCCGTTGGATGCTTACCAGTTCTGGCTGATTAAACACATACGTATGGGGTCGCTGTGGTTCGGTCGTGTCTGCTGCAAAAAGCAACGTGGGCCCACTGCCGAGCAGTAGACCCAGGCTGACTGTGCAACACCGCAGGCGCAGCTTCAAAATGGTTTCGATTTAGTTGCGCCCAATCAGGCCTGTGGTGGGCGAGCTGGGGTCGGCACTATAAAACTTGCGCGGCATACGTCCGGCCATATAGGCGGCTCGGCCGGATTCAACGGCCAGCTTCATGGCGGTTGCCATCAGCACCGGATCCTGGGCGTGAGCGATTGCCGTGTTCATCAGCACACCGGCACAGCCAAGCTCCATGGCAATGGTGGCATCGGAAGCGGTGCCGACGCCGGCATCCACAATGACCGGCACCTTGGCCTGATCAAGGATCAGGCGCAGATTCCAGGGGTTCAGAATACCCATGCCTGAACCAATCAATGAAGCCAGCGGCATGATGGCGACGCAACCGATGTCTTCAAGCATTTTGGCCTGAATCGGGTCGTCCGAGCAGTAAACCATGACTTCGAAACCTTCTTTTACCAGCACTTCAGCGGCCTTGAGGGTTTCCGGCATGTTCGGAAACAGGCTGGTCTGATCGCCCAGCACCTCCAGTTTGCACAACGGGTGTCCATCTAGGAGTTCGCGGGCCAGGCGCAGTGTGCGGATCGCATCATCGGCGGTATAACAACCAGCGGTGTTGGGCAGAATGGTGTAGCGATCCGGTGTGATGACATCCAGCAGATTCGGGGCGCCGGCATCCTGGCCGATGTTGGTGCGCCGGATGGCCACCGTAACGATTTCAGCACCTGAAGCGGCGATTGCCCGGCCGGTCTCGTCGAAATCTTTGTATTTGCCGGTGCCGACCAGCAAGCGGGAACGATAGGTTTTACTGCCAATCGTGACAGTATTCAAAGCATCCTGGTGTTGCACGGTTAACCTCCGCCGACGGCGACAACAATTTCGATCTGATCACCCGGTTGCAGCATCACCGATGTATGCAGGCTACGCGGTACGATTTCGCCGTTGCGCTCAACGGCAACGCGTCGTCCGACGAGCTCAAGCTCGGCCAATAGATCGCTGACCAGCGCTGTATCGGCGCACGCATGTTCTTTACCGTTGACGGTGATTTTCATGCGCCGATTCTAGCATCCGGAACCTCCTCTCGGCAGCTCCCAGCGGCTGGTTTACATGTGACCGGTCTGCAAATAGCGCAGGTGCCAGCTAAAGGCATCTTCGAGCAGGTGCGGCGTTTGCTTGCCCGGTGCGTAATGCACGCCACGGCGGAAGTATTCCTTAAGTGCCGGACGGAAATCCGGATGCGCACAGCGATCAATAATGACCTTGGCCCGTTGCTTGGGTGAGAGTCCACGTAAATCGGCCAATCCCTGTTCGGTGACAATGACCTGGACATCATGTTCGGTGTGGTCGGTATGTGACACCATCGGCACGATGGCGGAGATCGCTCCCCCTTTGGCGGTCGACGGTGTCATGAAAATCGACAGGAAGGCGTTGCGGGCAAAATCGCCCGAGCCGCCAATACCATTCATGATGCCGCTGCCCATGATGTGCGTTGAATTCACGTTGCCGAAAATGTCGGCTTCGATCAGGCCGTTCATGGCGATCACGCCGAGGCGACGAATCACTTCCGGATGGTTGCTGATTTCCTGCGGACGCAGGATGATGCGGCTCTTGTACTGGGGCAAATCGGCCATCAGCGTTTCCAAAGCATCCGGGCTCAAAGAGAAGGCGGTTGCTGAGACCATGTCCAGCTTGCCTTCCTGGATCATCTTGAGCATACCGTCCTGCAAGACCTCGGTGTAGGAGGTTAATCCTTCAAAGCGGCTATTACTCAACTCATCCAGTACGGCATTAGCGATATTGCCGACGCCAGATTGCAACGGCAGCAGATTCGGTGGCAAGCGGCCTTTTTTGACCTCGTGCTCCAGAAATTCCATAATGTGACCGGCAATGGCGCGTGAGCTGGCATCGGGTGGTGAGAAAGGCGAGTTACGATCCGGGGCATCGGTTTCGACCACCGCCACCACTTTGTTCGGATCACAGCGTAGGTATTGCTCACCAATACGGTCACCCACCTGCACCAGCGGAATTGGTTGGCGATTGGGGGGCAGCTCGGTACCGTAATAGATATCGTGCATCCCTTCCAGTTCGAGGTTTTGCCACGAATTCACTTCCAGAATGACCTGATCCGCGAGATCAATCCAGGTTTTGTTATTACCGACGGAGGAAGACGGAATCAGGCTGCCGTCTTCGCGGATGCCGGCCACTTCGATCACCGCGGTATTCAGTTTGCCCAGGAAGCCAAACCACACCAGCTGTGCGACATGCGACAGATGCATGTCGATATATTCCATTTCGCCAGCGTTGATCCGCTTACGTGAGATCGGGTCCGACTGATAGGGCAAGCGTAGATCCACCGCATCGACCATGGCCAGGGCGCCATCCAGCTCGGGTGCCGTCGAGGCACCGGTCCAGAGGCCGACCTTGAAGTCGTCACCCATCAGGTGGGCGTCCATAATCCGTTTGGCCAGCGCGGCAGGCACCTGCTTCGGATAACCGGAACCGGTAAAACCGCTCATCCCGATGTTGGCGTGGTTGGGAATCAGCTTGGCCGCTTCTTCGGCAGACATGATTTTGCTGCGCAGCTGCGCATTTTTGATACGGCTTGAATCGGGCATGACAGTCTCAGGCAATTAGCATAATTAATGCGATGCAATATCGCATTTTTTCCGAGCCCTGTCAGCTTTCGGCGTTGTTTTTATTGGTTTATTTTAGTGCAACACTTTAACAATTCGTACATTGTGCTGCGCTATGCCATGCCGGCGTCATGCGTTTTGGAGCGGGCAAAGGGAATCGAACCCTCCTCATAAGCTTGGGAAGCTTAGGTAATGCCACTATACGATGCCCGCTTATTCCAAGTAGAGATATTGTAATCGATATCAGTTATGGTGATGCCACGAGTGCGTAACATAAAATGTTCGCTCTTCGAGGCCGCCATGAACACAGCCAGTACCTTTCAGAAAATCGTCAATGCCCATGTAACACCCTACCTCTTCGGGTTTCTCGGTTGGCAGCTGATGTGGCAGTTGCAAACACAACTGGCGGTGCTCGACTATGCGCTGGGTATATCCCTCATGTTTCTGCCGGCCGGTATTCGAACGTTGGCGGTACTGATTTTCGGGTTACGCGGTGCGGTCGGGGTGTTTGTCGGTGCGGTGTTCTCAACGATCGAGTACCTTGGTCATATACCCACGATGGATTTGGCCAATGTCGTACTTATTGCAGCCATCTCGGCATTCTCTGCGTATCTGATGATGCAGTTGGTTTGCTGGTGGCGCAGAATCGGTGTTGATCTGGAGGAACTTAGGTTCAGCGATGTGCTGGTGATCGTATTTAGTCAGGGATTGTTGTCGGCAACGCTACATCAGTGGGTTTACCGGCATCATGAACTGGAAGAGATCTATATCAAACCAAGCCTCGCAGAGAGTTTCCGCCTTTGGGCTGCGATGGCCACAGGCGATATTGTAGGATCCATGGTGCTGATGTTAAGTGGTGTCATGCTGGCCAATTTTCTAAGGCGATTGCATCCAGCCTGACTCCTGCAACTGTCGGTCTCAGATTGCCGGTGCCGCCGGCATATCCAGTCGTACACACAATCCGTACCCACCTGCGCCATCGCTCAGGGACAGGGTTGCCTGATGTAACTCGGCAATGCGCAAGGCGATCGATAAGCCCAGGCCGGAGCCGGGAGCATCGCTGCCTGCCAGGCGAGTGAATCGTCCCAGAACACGATCACGCTCATGTGCCGGAATGCCTGGTCCCTGATCCGTGACTTGCAGACATACTTCTTTGCCATGCTGGCGAATCGTGACGGCAACGACGGTGCCGGCTGGTGAATAGCGAATGGCGTTATCAATCAGATTCCGCAAGAGTACGGCCAGTAGGGTGGGGTCGCCCTTGATCCAAGTGGCCGCACCTTCGTCGAGCATGCACTCAACATTTTTATCCAGTGCTTGCGGAGTGATCTCGGCGATTACGTCTACCGCTATCCGTCGTAGGTCGCACACAACAAATCCTCCCGCCAGGCTGACACTATCCAGACGCGCCAGCGTCAGAAGCTGACCAAGCAGATGGGTCGCACGATCGCTGGCGCGCATGACCAGTGCCAAGGCATGCCCACGTTCTGCGATGTCCGTAGCGGCAATCGCGACCTGCGCATGTGTCCGGATCGCGGCTAGCGGCGTCCGGATCTCGTGCGCCGCATCAGCGGTAAATCGACGCTCTTGCTCAATCGATGCAGCAACCCGATGCAGCAGTCGATTGGTCTGTTCGATAATCGGGTGCAGTTCACTGGGGACCTCACCAAGATCAATTGGATCCAGTCGCTCCGGAGAGCGTTGGCCGATAAACATGGCCAGGCGCCGCAGGGGCATAAATTGACGACGCATTAAAAGTACCAGGCCCATAGCAAGCAGCGGCAAAGCAACGGCCAAGGGCGTTAGCAGATGCTTGGCCAGTTCGGTACCGATGGCATGGCGGGCCTCGAGTGTTTCCGCGACCAGGATGAGATGGTGATGGCGGGCGTCGCGCAAGCTATAGACACGCCAACTCCGGTTGTCGATCCGGCGATCCGAGAACCCTTTGACCTGCTCGGTCAGCAGGTCTTTGGGGGCACTCGTTGAGCGCGCCAGAAGCTTGCCTTTATCTGTCCAGATCTGAAAGGCCACCTTACGGGCATAGCGGTGTGATGGCAATTCTTCCGGGATTTCAGTCGATCCGTCGCTACTCAGTACTGCAAGCAGTGCAGCCGTTTGGGCAAGGTGAGCGTCGAAAAGCTCATCGCCTTCGGAGACGGCTTCACGCCATGCCACAACAGTGAGCCCGATCCAGATCACGGCAACTAGGCTGAGCGTGCCCCCCAGCAGCTGCAGTTGCAGGCTACCGGATCGCGCGTGCGTGCGTTGCCACCAGCGTTTCAGTGTCATTTGGGCATCAGATAGCCAACACCGCGCACGGTTTTAATGACCTCGGTCGCCGTTTTTTTACGCAGATGGTGAACATGGACTTCGAGCGCATTGGATTCCACTTCTTCACCCCAGGGGTAAATTTTCGACTCTAACTGCGCCCGAGTCAGGACTTTACCGGCATTGAGCATCAATTCATGCAGAAGATCAAATTCGCGTGGAGAAAGTTCGACAATCTTGCTGTCGTAGCGTACTTCACGCGAGGCAGGATCGAGCGACACTAGGCCAATCTGAATAATCGGTGCGGCAGCACCTGCGGCGCGGCGAATCAGTGCACGCAAGCGTGCTGCCAGCTCACCCAGATCGCAAGGTTTGATCATATAGTCGTCTGCGCCGGAATCCAGACCGGCAATTACGTCCTGGGCTGTGTCGCGTGCGGTTAAGACCAGTATGGGCAGCTTCTGTTCATTGGCGCGGACACGACGCAAAACTTCAATACCGTCGAGTCGGGGCAATCCGAGATCCAGCACCACCGCATTAAAGGATTCATGGGCCAGGGTCTGCCAGGCGGCTTCCCCATCTTTTACCCATTCTGGATGAAATCCTGCCTGTCGCAGGCCGGTCTGCAGCCCTTCACCCAGCATCGGGTCGTCTTCAACAATCAGAATGCGCATGTGCTGCTCCTGTTATTCGGAGGGGTGGTTCATCTGGTTATGGCAACAGACCGGGCAGGCGTCCGGAGAGCAAGGTCCACAGAAAAGTGGCGAGCGCCAGAATCAGCAGCATACCAATGATCCACTGCGGGTAGCGGATTGCATCGGCAGGCTGACCCTGCTTGCGGCCATTGATCATGGCACGCATCAGGTTCTCACGGTGCAGCAGGCTAGATGCCAATACACCGAGCACATGAATACTAATGATCAGAAGCAGGCCATTGACGATACCTTCATGGACTTCTCCAATCCAGTCTCCGTAGTCATTAAAGCTGGCCCAGCCGGTGAATACCGTGAGGCCCCCAAGGCTGATGATGGCGATGATTGCCCAGGCCCCGGCGGGATTGTGACCAATATAGTGGGTCGGATGGCGTGTCAGGAGTGTGCTCAGATAGTGCATGACCGCTTTGGGGCCACGGACAAAGTCTGTGAATCGTGCGTAGCGGGTGCCGATGATGCCCCAGCAGAGTCGGAACAGCAGCAGAAAACCGAAGGTATAGCCAGCCGTCACATGCCAGAGCTGCCAGCGCTCGGACTCGCTGGTCAGATAAGCCACCACAAAACACAAAACCAACAGCCAGTGAAACAACCGGGTGGGGATATCCCAGACCAGAATGTATGATGGGTGGTTCTGATCCGTCGTCCCTGATTCCTGAACGTTACTGAGCACGACGCCACCCGGCCGGTGTTTTCAGTGTGCTCTCACTGTAGTTGCCAACCGCAGCTTGGGTGTGGCATTGCGTACAGTCACTGAATTTCTTACCTTTCGGGGGCACGCTGCCATGTTCTTTCAAAAACCAGCGAGTCAGCGTCAGGCGACCTGTCGTATCGGTGGGGGCTAACTTGTCTTTCCAGGCAGCATTGTTAACAAGATAGGACAAGATCGTCCGGCTAGCCGGTGCATCAACACTGGCATCGGTACCGTAATGTTGCTTGAGCCCGTTAATCTGAGTTTCCCAGCCGGCCTGCGTCAGACGCTGCGCTGGATAGGGTACGTGACAGCTACCGCATTCTTCGCTGTAGTAAGCCGGATAAGGACCATAGTCATGATCTCCTGCGAACGCACTCGTCGCTGCGCCGGACAATAGCCCTGCCGCAAAAATCATGCTGAATATGCTTTTCAAATTCATGAGTGAGCCTTTCAGGGTTTGGCGCTTAATAGATAGATCAGCAGATTACCTTTTTCTTCCGCCGTACATTCACGCTTAAGCACGTCATTGCAATTACGCTTAAACCATTTGTTGACCTTAGCGACATCAGTAAAACGTTCCGGATTGGCGTTCGGCGACAAGGGCTGGATAAGCTTACTCGTGACGGCATGCTTACCGACGGCCGTCGGGTTATCCGTATGGCAACTGGAGCAGCTCCAGTCGCCACCGTGTGTCTGTTTGTAGAAACTTTCACCGGCTTTGACGGAGAAACCTTTGAAGGCCGGATTTTGCGCTTTGGCTTCCTGGGCATAGCCCTCCAGAAAGCTTTGCGGGGTCGCTGCATGGCTTGTAGCGCTCAAAACCGTTAACAATACTGCCCCGCTCAGGACGATGCCACGCTTCATAAAATTTGGTACCTGCATGCTGGTCACTCCATAATGATCGAATGCATTCTGCCTGATGCACATTATGGATTACTTAATTGTCCGCATCATCAACAGGGATATAAACCTAGCCATGAAAAATACGCACAGCTACCTGTCCGCTCTTCTCAGTGTCTTCTTCTGGTTGGTGCCATCCGTACAGGCGCAAGCGTCGTCGTCGGCTTTGCCTACTGTAAGCGACGTGGTTCTTGATCGTTATGTCGGCCGCTGGTTCGAAATCGCCCGTTTGCCGATGTGGTTCGAACGTCAGTGCATTGGGGATGTCAGTGCGACCTACACGGTACGGACCGACCAACGGATGGATGTCCTGAATCGTTGCCGCACCGAGACAGGCTTCATCTCTGCGCAGGGCATTGCCGAAATACCGAACCCCGCGTATCCCGGCCAGCTCCGGGTACGTTTTGCACCGGATTGGCTGAGCTGGTTGCCCGTAGTCTGGGGCGATTACTGGATCATCGACCTCGATCCCCAATACCGTTGGGTACTGGTGGGTGCACCGAGTCGTGATTACCTGTGGATTTTGTCCCG
>CAYLWV010000002.1:23072-29801 GCA_964387485.1 uncultured Dechloromonas sp.
AGTAGCGGCTCGTGTCGCATCAGGAAATCCCAGTACAGCGTGGTGAACGGACAGGCCTGCGGACCGGTACGAATCTCCGGGCGGTAAATACACCCTTTGCAGTAATTGCTCATACGTTTTATGTACGCGCCCGACGCAATATAGGGCTTGCTGGTCATGCGCCCCCCCAGAGCGAACAGCGCCATGCCCAGCGTATTGGGCTCTTCCACCCAGGCAACGGCATCCACATAGACCGCCAGATACCAGTCACCCACTGCGCGGGGCGCTAGGCCAGCGAGTAAGGCAAAGTTACCGGTGACCATCAGGCGCTGAATATGATGCGCGTAACCGTGTGCCAGGGTTTGTCCGATTGCTGCCTTTAAACAGGCAGCATGCGTATGACCAGACCAGAACCACTTTGGTAAGGGGCGCTGCGCATCAAGCGCATTAAAGGTCGGCCACTGTGCCGGGTAACGCCAATAAATGCCACGCACAAATTCGCGCCAACCCAGAATCTGCCGGATAAAGCCTTCGACCGCGGCCAGCGGTGCGTGGCCGTTATGATAAGCGGCGTCGACACGTTCAATCACCATCCGCGGATCCAGCAACTTCAGATTCATCGCGGCAGAAATCAGCGAGTGCCAGAGAAACGGCTCGTTCTGCCACATGGCATCCTGCCATTGCCCGAACAGGGGCAGCCGGTGCACGATGAAGTCGTCCAGGGCATGCAAGGCATCTTCCGGTGTAACGGGCCAGTTGAAATGATTGAGCGATCCGGGATGGTCAGGAAAAAAAGCGGTGACATCCGCACAGGCCTGTTGTGTCAGTTCATCGGGTGGAAAACGGCCGGGCCTTGGAACAGACGGTGGTCCGGCGGCGCCAAAACCGGCGCGGTTTTCGGCATCGAAGTTCCATTGGCCTCCTACGGGTTGACCGTCCTGCATCAGATAACCTGTGCGCTGACGCATCCAGCGATAAAAGAACTCCATGCGCAGGCTGTCTCGTCCTGCCTTGTCGCTGCGTGCGGCCCAGGCCTCGAAATCCGGGAGGGTGCAAAGAAAGTGCGTGTCGGGCCAGATTTCCAGCCGCCGCTTCAGTTGTCGCGCACAATCCTGCAATCCGTCCGTTACGCGGACATCGCCAGGCTCCAGAATGCAGAGGCTGTCGATGTCGGGATGCTCAGCGACGAAGCGGGCGAGAACTTCTGACAATGATCGGGCGGTGTGTTCACCGATCCGCTGGTAGGCCAACCGTCGGCCTGCGGCCTGCTGGCGCTGCGCAAAATGACGCATCGCCGAAAAAAAGAGCGCGGTACGGGCTTTATGGCTCCAGACGTGGGTGGCTTCGTCAGGCACCTCGGCCATTAAGACCCAATCGTCAGCCGTTGCCTGCGACAGAAGGGGGTGTGGGTCCGGATGCAGCTGGTCACCAAGAACCAGAAACAGACGTGTTTTGGCGGCCTGTGTCATCTCAGCACAGACCAAATGCTTATAGCCCTGAGAATGCTGTCAGCGTGGCATAGTCGCCATCATGAAACACCAGGGGCTTGGGGGTAGGATCGGCCGCAAAGCGTCGCACCTTCGCCAGGTAGAGCCGGTGGTCACCGCCATCCAGCTGCTGGAAGTTATCGACTTCAAACCAGGCGCAACAACCGGCCAGCAAGGGCACCCCTGCCAAGCCGGGTGCCCAGGCCACCTGATCAAAAGGCCGGTCCAGCGATGCAGCGAACAAATTGGACACTTCCGCTTGTGATTGCGCCAGCACGTTGATGGCGTAAGCGCTTGTCGTGTCGAAAATTTCCAGATGTCGGGAGCTCAGTTGCAGACTCCAGACCACCAGTGCCGGGTCTAGCGACACCGTGTTGAATGAGCTGATCGTCAATCCGACCGCCAGACCATCAGCATCCAATGCCGTGACGACGGCAACCCCAGTGGGGAATCGGCCAAGCGCCGTGCGCAGATCGCGCTGCGCATCACCTGTCGAGGACATCGGCTCGAAAGGAAACGGTTCGGGGTTGTCAGTCTCAGGGGACCGCGTGATTCGGGTCATGCCGATTTGGGTGCAATACGTTAGGATGGGCGCAGATTATACCGTTCCCCCTGTTCTCTACGGCATCGCCTCATGACCACTGCCACCGGCCTCAAAAAATTTGCACCCACCCTTATTCGTTGGCAAAAGCAACATGGTCGGCACGACCTGCCCTGGCAAAACACGACGGATCCGTACCGGATATGGCTGTCGGAAATTATGTTGCAGCAAACGCAGGTGCAAACCGTCATTCCCTATTACACCCGATTTTTGCAACGTTTTCCGACGGTAGCGGATCTGGCGGCAGCGCCGCTCGAGACGGTGCTCGAACTCTGGGCAGGCCTCGGATATTACGCCCGCGCCCGCAATCTACATGCCTGTGCCCGTACGGTCGTTGCCGAGCATCAGGGGCGGTTTCCCGAGACCGCAACTGCGCTAGCGTCACTGCCTGGCATCGGGCGTTCTACAGCGGCTGCCATCAGCGCTTTTGCCTTCGGGCAGCGGGCGGCGATTCTGGATGGAAACGTCAAGCGGGTATTCTGCCGGGTGTTCGGCATTGAGGGGGTGCCAACGACCACCTCTGTGGATCGGCAGTTGTGGGAACTGGCCGATACATTGTTGCCGAAAAAAGAAGTGGCCGCCTATACACAGGGCTTGATGGATCTCGGTGCCACTTGTTGTACTCGCGCTAAGGCGCAATGCTCGATTTGCCCGATGCGCACCTTCTGTATCGCATTGCAAACGGATCGGGTGCAAGCACTCCCCCATCGTAAAACGCGGCCAACACTGCCGGTACGTACCTCACAAGTCTGGCTCATTCGTGACGATACACACGTCTGGCTGGAGCGCCGTCAGGCTTGTGGCATCTGGGGGGGATTGCTCAGCCTGCCGGACGCTGAGAGCGTGGCATTGCCGCGTAACGCCGAACAACGGGGTACGGTCCAGGTTCGTCACAAATTCACGCATTTTGAACTACAGGCCGAGGTGACGCGTTATCAAATCGCGTCTACGGCATCACCCACCGCTCAAAACCGGCATCGCGAACTTGAGCCCTATCCGCTAGCTGAAGCAGAAACACTGGCTCTGCCTACGCCCTGGAGAAAACTACTGGCAGCAGAACCGACGAGCTGATCGTTGGTGTTTAAACCTCACCGCCCCAGCGCTTCGCGAGGCTATGTGGTACCCGTAGCTGGTCCAGAATACGGGCCACCACAAAGTCCACCATGTCAGCCACGCTTTGCGGATGTTCGTAAAAACCCGGCGACGGCGGCACGATCACGGCACCGGCTTTCGCCAGGCGCAGCATGTTTTCGAGATGAATCACCGAAAATGGTGTTTCGCGTGGCACCATGATCAGGGTGCGCCGCTCCTTCAGCACGACATCAGCAGCCCGCTCAATGAGGTTGTCGGCCAGGCCGGCGGCAATACTGGCCAGGGTACCCATCGAACAAGGGCAGACCACCATCGCATCGGGCGGATTGGATCCAGAGGCTACGGGCGAGAACCAGGCATCCCGGCCGTAAACGCGCAGTTTGCCCGGCCGGCCGGGAAACTGTGCCAGCAGCAAGGCATTGGCCTCGTCCGGTGCCGACGGTAAACGCAACGACAATTCCTGCTGCGCAACAACCTGGGCCGCTTGCGAATAGATCAGCTCCACGGTGACACCCGCGCTCAACAGGCAGTCCAGCAGGCGGAGGCCATAGGGTAAGCCAGAAGCCCCCGTCCAGGCCAAGCAAACGCGGCGAGGTCGGTGAGGTGTAGGGGGCATCGTTTCAGGAAGACTCATCGAATCAGTCATGTTGCGCTTTGGCGTTCATTGGCGATCCGGGTATGGATCATTATTCGCTGCAGGCTGCATCAGCCAGGCAACGATCAGTCCGTTCAGCGTACCAAAAAACAGGGCGGCGCCCAAGAACACCGGTGCCAGAACCCAGACACCGGGGCTGGGTATTAGCCAGAGACGGACAATGCCAAGCTGGGCCAGCATGTGTGCGAGCGCAGCCAGAATCGATAATGTCACTGGCCCAAACCCGCTTCTCTCGCTGTGCACCAAGGGGCGTAAGGCCCACAGCACAGCGAGTGAAGCGACGGCTCCGCCAAGCGACAGCATAAAGCCCGGCGCCAGAAACTGGCCGACTAGCAGACTCACCGCCAGCACACGGAGTATGGTCACCCAGGCAGCGGTTGCCCAGTCATAACGCAATAACACCAGTAGGGTGATGATGTTGGCCAGGCCGGGTTTTACACCGGGTAGTGGGCTGGGAACTGCCGATTCCACCAGGGCAATGGCAATCGCCGCTGCCGTCAGACGGGCGATGCGGTGATCATCGGATGTGAGCGTTAAGGTGCGCATCAGTAAGCCATCGACTCATAGGTCGGCTGACCGCCGGTTAACGTCAGGCTAATGTGGTTGGGTGCGCACAGCGCCATTTCGCCGGGCCGGGTTAGCCATCCTTGTTTCACACAGTATTGACGGGGTCCGGGGTCGCTCATGACACGAGCCCGACCTGATTCAATACGAATCACGGTCGGCCCAAGGGCGCCATCAACCGATACCGTGCGAGGTTCATTTAATGCATAGGCGGCAATCAGCTGCCCATCCCGGCGCACCTGCGCCTGCGCTGCGGGTCCTGATTGCCATAACGACACCGAGAGGGTGATCCAGCCGGCAATACCGACCAGCAACACCAGCACATCACCGGGCCGCAGCAGATTTCTCAGTAGCAGCGGGTGTGGGTGTCTGCGGAGACAGTTCACGATGGCGTACCAGAACATCGGGCCGGTCGGCGAATTGCGTTGCCAGCCATTCGGTCATCCAGACTGAGCGGTGCTGGCCACCGGTACAACCGATGGCAACCGTGAGGTAGGAGCGATTATCGTGGCCGTACTTGGGCAACCAGTCCTTGACAAAGCGGGCGATATCTTCGCGTAACTTCAGTGCATCCGGTTGCGATTCGAGAAATGCAGCCACGGGCATATCACGACCGGTTAATGGCCGTAGCGTGGGATCGTAATGCGGATTCGGCAAACAGCGGACATCAAACATCAGGTCAGCGTCGCGTGGTACCCCATGTTTGAAGCCAAAGGATTCAAACACCAGAGTCAGGCCATCCTGGCTGTCGACTTTGAGAAAGTCCCGGATCCAGGCACGCAGAATCGCTGGTTTTAAATGGCTCGTATCCAGCCGGTGCCCCATTTCTGCAACAGGCTCCAGCAACGCACGTTCATGGCGCAGCGCTTCGGCCAGGGTCATGGTCTCGCTGGTTAGCGGGTGGGCCCGTCGTGTTTCGGAAAAGCGCTGTAACAGCGTTTCATCATCGGCATCCAGGAAGAGCACGCTGACATGGGCGTCACGGCGCAGCGCTTCCAGCGCTTTGGGTAGCGCTTCCAGCGACGGGCCGCTGCGCACATCGACAGCAACACCGACACGCGTATAACCATCGCGTTGCAAATGCCCCACCAGTACCGGCAACATATCCGCCGGCAGATTGTCGACGCAGTAATACCCGGCGTCTTCCAAGACAGCCAGTGCGATGGATTTTCCGGAGCCCGAGAGGCCGCTGATGACGACAAGTTCCATGATGGTTTCAGTATAGCTGGGGAATGCGCCATAATGGTGACAGACGATTAAACACAGAGGCCATGCCTCAGGTGCGCTATGACATTGCATGCAACATTGCTTGACCTGCCTTTCCTGGCGGAAATTACCGCCATCCGTCGCGACATCCACGCCCATCCGGAACTGGCCTTTGAAGAAAGCCGTACAGCTGATGTGGTTGCCCGGATGCTGGAAAGCTACGGGGTGGAGGTGCATCGTGGCCTGGCCGGTACCGGCGTCGTGGGTGTCATTAAAGGACACAAAGGCCATAGCGACCGGATGATCGGGCTGCGCGCGGATATGGATGCACTGCCCATGCCTGAGCTCAATGAGTTCCCGCATCGTTCACGGCATGCCGGCAAAATGCACGCCTGTGGCCACGATGGTCATACCGCCATGTTGCTAGGGGCTGCACGCTATTTGTCCGAACACCGGGATTTCGATGGCACAGCCGTCCTGATTTTCCAGCCGGCCGAAGAGGGTGAAGGCGGTGCACGTGTCATGATCGAGCAGGGGCTCTTCAGGCAGTTTCCGGTTGAAGCGGTGTTCGGGCTGCACAACTGGCCTGGTCTGCCAGTGGGGCAGATGGCCATCATGCCCGGCCCGGTTATGGCAGGCACCTGCGGCCTGGAAATTCTGATCCGCGGCCATGGTTGTCATGCCGCTATGCCGCACCAGGGCGTGGATACCATCCTGGTCGGCACCCAGATTATTCAGGCGTTGCAAACCGTCATTTCACGCAATCTGCATCCCTGTGATGCGGGTGTGGTGTCGGTCACCCAGTTTCATGCGGGTGATGCCTGGAACGTGATTCCGGAAGATGCCGTGCTGCGCGGCACGATCCGGACCTTCAAACCGGAAGTCCAGCAACTGGTGGAGCGTCGCATCCAGGAGATCTGCACGGGCATCGCAGCGACCTTTGGTGCCCAGGTCGAAGTCCGTTTCGAACAGCGTTACCCGCCGACCGTTAATAGCCCGGCGGAAGCACGCTTCTGTCAGGAGACTGCTGCGACGCTGATTGGGGAAAGCCAGGTCATCCCCGACGAGCTGCCGTCGATGGGAGCGGAAGATTTTGCCTACATGCTGCTGGAAAAACCCGGCTGTTATGTCTGGCTGGGCAATGG
>CAYLWV010000002.1:29901-34230 GCA_964387485.1 uncultured Dechloromonas sp.
CGGATAACTTCGATCACGGCATCCGAAACCGTGGCATAGGCCAACCCGAAACGAACCATACCGGCAATGCCGAGGGTGGAACGGATCGGACCCCAGTTGTCGTTGCCTTCCTCAAGGTGCAGAAACAGATAGCGCGGAAAAAGCGGCTCCATCTTGCGTAGCAGCTTGCCACGTTGCAGCCGCTCGACTTCCATCAGGGGCAGATAGGTTTCGTAGCCCTGGCGCAATAGATTCTCCAACGCCCGCGCTTCGTTGCGGGGTTTGCTCTGAACCAGATACCAGGTGCGTGCCATAGCGGTGCATTTTAACCATAGTTGTTTTTAACGCGCCAAGCCATTGATTTACTTGACGCACAGGGCCCGGACCCGTATTGTCACGGCTTGGATACTTCCACGCGCCGATTTGAGCTCCTCAGCTTGCGGGCGCGCTTATAAATACTGCTAAAGCGATGGGATATGAACACCCGCCGCTTGCAGCCCCGCTGACCGGCGGGTTTGTTTTTTTAAGATGAATGGCCATGACTGCACCACAATCCGCACCACAGCCCGATCGCACTGAAGAGATTCTGTCCCACCTGAAAGAACGCGTCCTTGTTCTGGATGGTGCGATGGGGACCATGATTCAGCGGCACAGCCTGACCGAAGCCGACTTCCGTGGCGAACGTTTTGCCGCGCACCCGCATGATCTCAAGGGTAATAACGATCTGCTGCTACTGACACGGCCGGATGTGATTCAGGGCATTCACGAGCAATATCTGGCGGCCGGTGCCGATATTATTGAAACCAATACGTTCAACGCCACACGTCTATCTCAATCCGACTACAAGCTCGAAGAGATCGTTTACGAGCTCAACGTGGCAGGTGCTGCGCTGGCCCGTGTGGCCTGCGACAAATACACCGCCCTGAACCCGGCCAAGCCCCGCCTGGTTGCCGGCGTCATCGGTCCTACCTCGCGCACGGGCTCCATTTCGCCCGACGTCAATGATCCGGGTGCCCGCAACGTCACCTTTGACGAGCTGGTCAGCAACTACATCGAGGCTACCAATGGCCTGATCGACGGCGGCGCCGACATCGTGCTCATCGAAACCGTGTTCGATACGCTCAATGCCAAAGCTGCCGTGATGGCGGTAGAACAGGTCTTCGCCGCACGCGGACGCCGCTGGCCGATCATGATCTCGGGCACCATCACTGACGCCTCCGGTCGTACACTGTCCGGTCAGACGGCGGAAGCCTTCTGGACCTCGTTGGCACATGCGCGTCCGATCTCGATGGGCCTGAATTGCGCACTGGGTGCCAAGGAACTCCGTCCACACGTCGAAACACTTGCCCGCATCTGCCCGACGTACACTTCGGCACACCCCAACGCCGGTCTGCCCAATGCCTTTGGCGGCTACGATGAAACGCCGGAGATGCTGGCCGAAGCCATCCGCGAATGGGCCGTTCATGGCTTGGTGAATATCGTCGGTGGCTGTTGTGGCACAACGCCGGATCACATTCGTGCCATCGCCAATGCGGTTGCCGGTGTCAAACCGCGCCAACCGGCGGTTGTCCCGCATCGTTTGCGCCTCTCCGGTCTGGAACTCTGTGAAATCGGCCCGGAATCTTTCTTCGTCAACGTGGGTGAACGCACCAACGTCACGGGTTCGCGCGCTTTCGCCAAGATGATTCTCGAGAACCGTTTTGATGACGCCCTGGCAGTTGCTCGCCAGCAGGTGGAGAATGGCGCCCAGATCATCGACATCAACATGGATGAAGCCATGCTCGATTCGGAAGCCGCCATGGTGCGCTTCCTGAATCTGATTGCGTCCGAGCCGGATATCTCGCGGGTGCCGATCATGATCGATTCGTCGAAATGGTCAGTCATCGAAGCCGGCCTCAAGTGCATTCAGGGTAAGGGGATCGTCAACTCGATCTCCATGAAGGAAGGCGAAGCCGAATTCCTACGCCAGGCCAATCTGGCACGTCAGTACGGTGCGGCCGTCATCGTGATGGCCTTTGATGAGAAGGGACAGGCCGACACCTTCGCGCGTAAAGTCGAAATCTGCGAACGTGCCTACAAGCTGCTGGTCGCCAACGGCTTCCCGCCCGAAGACATCATCTTCGACCCGAATATTTTTGCCATTGCCACGGGCATTCCGGAGCACGATGGCTACGCTGTCGACTTCATTGAAGCCGTGCGCTGGATCAAGGCGCATCTGCCACATACCCATATTTCGGGTGGCGTTTCCAATGTGTCGTTCTCGTTCCGTGGTAACGACCCGGTGCGTGAAGCCATTCATACCGTTTTCCTCTATCACGCCATCCAGGCCGGCATGACCATGGGGATCGTTAACGCCGGTCAGCTCGGCGTGTACGACGGAATCGAACCGGCGTTGCGTGCCAGGGTCGAAGACGTGGTGCTGAACAAACACGCCGGTGCCGGTGAAGCACTGGTGGAATTTGCGCAGAGCGTTAAAGGCACGGCCAAAGAACGCGTCGAGGATCTGGCCTGGCGTAGTTGGCCGGTGGAAGAGCGCCTGAGCCATGCCATGGTGAAAGGCATCACCGACTATGTGGTGGCCGATACTGAAGAATGCCGAGCCGCGCTTGCGGCGGCGGGTAAGCCGCCGCTGGCTGTGATCGAAGGCCCGCTGATGTCGGGTATGAATACTGTCGGCGATCTGTTTGGTGCCGGCAAGATGTTCCTGCCGCAGGTGGTGAAATCTGCCCGCGTCATGAAGCAGGCTGTGGCTCATCTGGTGCCATTCATTGAAGAAGAGAAAGCCCGCACCGGCGCTGCGGCCAAGGGCAAGATTGTCATCGCCACGGTCAAGGGCGATGTGCATGACATCGGCAAAAATATTGTGGCCGTCGTGCTCGGCTGCAATGGTTACGAGGTTGTTGACCTCGGTGTCATGGTGCCGTGCGACCAGATTCTTAAAGCAGCGATTGAACACGAAGCTCAGGTCATTGGCCTGTCCGGCCTGATTACGCCCTCTCTGGAAGAGATGACGCACATCGCTAATGAAATGACGCGTCAGGGTTTCGATATTCCGCTGATGATCGGTGGTGCCACCACCAGCCGTGCGCATACCGCCATCAAAATTGCACCGAACTACGATCATCCGGTGGTCTACGTGCCGGATGCCTCGCGCGCAGTGGGTGTGGTGTCGAACCTGCTGTCTTCCGATCTGGAAAAAGCCGCCAACTACCGCGCCGAACTTGCCGCTGATTATGAGAAAGTCCGTCAGCAGCACGCCAACAAGAAGGGCGTGACGCTGGTGCCAATCGACACTGCGCAGTCGAATGCTTTTGATGCCTTTACAGGTGAGTATGCGAACTACCAACCGGCTGCACCACAGCATACCGGTGTTCAGGTGGTGACGCCGGCGCTGGGTGCGCTGGTGCCCTATATCGACTGGAGCCCTTTCTTCCAGACCTGGGATCTGACGGGTTCTTTCCCGGCAATTCTGGATGATAAGGTGGTCGGTGAAACAGCCCGTCAGGTCTACGCCGATGCGCAAACGATGCTCGAGCAAATCGTAGCCGAAAAATGGCTGCAGCCACGCGGTGTATTCGGGTTGTTCCCGGCCAATCGCGTTGGCGATGACATCGAAATCTATATCGATGAGGCGCGTCAGCACACGGGCATGATCTGGCACAACCTGCGTCAGCAGCAGGAACGCCCGGCCGGTAAACCCAACTGGTGTCTGGCGGATTTCATTGCCGAGAAAAAGCCGACGGGTACCACGGCTGATTGGATCGGCGGCTTTGCCGTTTCTTGCGGCGAAGGGATTGAGTCGCATCTTAAGCGCTTCGAAGCCGCGCACGATGATTACCGCAGCATCATGCTCAAGTCACTGGCAGACCGTCTGGCGGAAGCTTTTGCCGAATGGCTGCATCGTGAAGTGCGCATGAAGCACTGGGGTTATGCTGCCGATGAGCAGCTGGATAACGCGGCGCTGATCAAAGAAACTTATCGTGGTATCCGTCCGGCACCGGGTTACCCGGCCTGCCCGGATCATCTGGCCAAACGGGGCTTATTTGAGCTGCTTGAAGTACCGAAACTGGCCGGTATGACGCTGACTGAATCCTGCGCCATGTGGCCGGCGGCATCCGTCTCCGGCTTCTATCTGGCACACCCGGCCGCACGTTATTTTGCGGTGGGTAAGATCGGTACGGATCAGCTGGAAGACTGGGCACGCCGTTGTGGCCTTGCCGTCAACGACGCACAACGTTGGCTGGCGCCCAATCTATAAGACACGGTGGTGAAAGGCGAAGCCACCTGCGGGTGGTTTCGTCATTTTTGAGCGGGAAAGTCCTTAGGCGCTTCCCAGATAATTTCTTTTTT
>CAYLWV010000002.1:34330-53601 GCA_964387485.1 uncultured Dechloromonas sp.
AGCAGGGCGCGTGCCACGTCGTCAAACATGAGCAGATTCGCAGTGGCCTGCGAGGTAAATCGTACGAGCATGATGCCTCCCCGTTAGTTGGCGTGTTGTTCTAGGTTGGGGTCGGATTAGACCCGTTTTCTTGAGCTCCTTTATAATACGCTCATACCCCTATTGTGAATAAAAACAGAGAATTAACATCATGCACGTTCTAGAACCCCTTTTTGAACAGAACCGGATCTGGTCAGAAAAAGTCCAGGCAGAGTCGCCCGAATTCTTTGGTGATCTCGCTAAATTGCAACAACCTGAATACCTCTGGATCGGCTGCTCGGATTCCCGCGTGCCTGCCAACCAGATACTGGGCTTAAAGCCCGGTGAAGTCTTTGTCCACCGCAACATCGCCAACGTGGTGGTGCATAGTGATCTGAACTGCCTGTCGGTCGTGCAATATGCCGTACAGGTACTGCGCGTCAAACACATTCTGGTGGTTGGCCACTATGGGTGTGGTGGCGTCAAAGCCGCGCTGGATGGTGTGCGCATCGGTCTGGCGGATAACTGGCTGCGCCATATCCATGATGTCCGGCAAAAGCACCAGGCAATTCTGGATGCTGCACCTGAGGCTGATCGCCATGACATACTCTGTGAGCTGAATGTGATCGAACAGGTGTTGAACCTCGCTCAATCCACAGTGATGTATGACGCCTGGTCACGTGGTCAGGAAATCACTGTCCATGGCATGGTGTACGGCCTCAAGGATGGCATTGTCCGTAATCTGAACATCTCCATTCATAGCCTTAATGCCATCTGCCCGGCGTATAACCACGCGCTGAGCACCTATCTGACCGAAGCCTGAGATGAATAGTGCCGCGGCAGGCATCGGCAGCGAGATGAATATGCGTCAGCGCCGGACCCTGCTGGCGGGTGCCGTTGGTAATGCGATTGAGTTCTACGACTTTATCGTCTACGCGTATCTGGCCGGCTACTTTGCGGCACATTTCTTTCCCACGCACGATCCTGTCGCCGCACTTTTAGCCAGCTACGGCGCTTTTGCCACCGGCATGATCATGCGGCCGGTTGGCGGCATTCTCTTTGGCAATATCGGGGATCGCATCGGCCGCAAGGCGGCATTGCAGTTGTCGGTGCTGCTGATTGCCATACCGACATTACTGATCGGTCTGATGCCGACCTATGCCACGATTGGGCTCTGGGCACCGGTACTGCTGATTATTCTGCGGATGTTGCAGGGGCTTTCCGTTGGTGGCGAATATTCGTCGTCGATCGTATTTCTGATTGAACATGCGCCGGCAAATCGCCGTGGCACGATGGGTGGATTCAGCCCCATGGGAGCTTTTGGTGGCCTCTTGTTGGGCACGGCGGTGAGCTTCTTGTGCACCACCGTGCTGGGCAAAACCGTCATGGCGGATTGGGGCTGGCGCGTGCCTTTTCTGGCCAGCATTTTCCTGACGGGTATTGGTGTTGCAGCGCGCCGTGCATTAACGCAGGACGTGCTCAACCAGCATGAGGTGTTGGCCTCTCCCGTGCGCGAAGCCTTCCGGCGTTACTGGCAACCCATGGCGGCCATTGCCCTGGCCAACACCGCAACCGGCATCGTTTCTTTTGTTGGGTTCATGTACGCCGTGCCCTGGATGGTCAAGCAAACTGGCGTGAGTACGGCCACCGCCCTGGCGATCAATCTGTGCAGCCTGTTCATGGTTAGCCTGTTGTCCGTCGTGGGCGGCTATTTGGGTGATCAATGGGGTCGCATGCGCGTCAGCCGACTGGGCGCGCTGATCCTGCTGCTCGGTGCTTGGCCGGCGTTCAGCCTGTTTCGTTCGGGAGACATTCTGGCCATGATGAGTGGTGGCTTGCTTCTGGCCATTGGCCAGGGTTTCTTTCTGGGGCCGCTCTCTGCCAATATGGCCACGCTGTTGCCGCGAACGGTGCGGGTGACGGGGCTGTCCTTTGGCTATAGTCTGGCGGTAGGCGTGTTTGGCGGCCTGGCACCGATGCTGACTGAATATTTGATCGCCCGCTTCGAGCTACCCATGGCGCCGGCACTGGTCATTATGCTGGGCGCCCTGGTGTCGCTGCTCACGCTCTGTTGGCATCCGCTCTGGCGTCACAATAAGGAACGTCTCCCTGAAGACGATTTACCGGTCACCGTGACTAGCTGACATCATGCACATCGGCGTTGATCTCGGCGGCACCAAAATCGAGGCTGCGGTACTGGATGACACAGGCTCTTTCCGTTTTCGGGAGCGTTTGCTTACACCGCAGGGCGATTATCCGGCGACGCTTGCACAGATCAGCGCATTGATTCGTCAGGCCGAGCAGGCGCTCGGGGAACGCTGTGCTGCAGTCGGCGTGGGTCACCCTGGCTCTGCAAGCCCGGTCGATGGCCGGATTCGTAATGCCAATTCCACCTGCCTCAATGGGCAAGCGCTGCAGGCTGATTTGTCGGTGATGCTGGAACGCCCTGTCCGATTAGCCAATGATGCCGATTGTCTGGCGCTTTCCGAGGCGGTCGATGGCGTAGCACGCGGTTACGATTCGGTATTCGGCGTGATTCTGGGCACCGGTGTTGGCGGTGGCTGGGTCATACGTGGTCAGTTACTGCAGGGGCCTAACGGCTTGGCCGGGGAATGGGGGCATAACCCGCTGCCAGTTGCAGGCCCCGAAGAGTTGCCCGGGCCTGACTGTTATTGCGGCAAACACGGTTGCATCGAGGCCTGGCTTTCGGGTCCGGCGCTGATGGCCGACTATCGCCGGCGATCTGCGGACACCACCTGCCCTGATGTTCGTGCACTCGTCATGGCTGCTGCCGAAGGGTGTGCCCTTGCGCAGCTGAGCCTTGATCTTCATACGCAACGATTGGCGCGGGCATTGGCCGTCATCATTAACGCCTGCGACCCTGCAGCCATTGTGCTGGGTGGTGGAGTTGCGCAACGCCCGGATCTGATCGCGGGGCTTGAAGCCGAGTTGCCACGTCATGCGTTTTTGCCTGAAGGGACGCCGTTGCGTACAAAATTACTACTGCCGCAGTTTGGTGATAGTTCGGGGGTACGGGGTGCGGCGCGGTTGCTTGAAAGTGTTTTGAGATAGCAAGACGTTTATAAATTACCGTTTTCTTATAAGAAACACATAAATGATTGGTAAACTCGCAAAAAACCCCGGATTAAAAAATGCGAGTCAGGCTTCTGCGATGGCTGCTTGGTGCTCCTCCTGCCATCGTGGGTGGCGGTTGGCACGGTGACGCCATTTGTTTAGTGCGCATTGATCGGAATACAGAAGGTCGCTCACAAGTTGATTGTGCTTATGAGGTTTTTCCCGCCGAATGGCCTGCTGACTTAGATTCGCAAGGCCATGTCCGCGCCAACACCCTGAAATCTTTACTCGAACGCTGGGGTAACAGCCCGAAACGTCTCGCTTTGGGTATCCCTGCCGGGGATGTGTTCATTAAAACCATCGATGTGCCGCTAGGATTGGAAGAGCGTGATCTCATGCAGCTAGCCGTCGTAGAAGCCGTGGCTAATATGCCGGTACCTCCGGAAGAGGTCTGCGCTGACTATCTGCGTATGGGATCTCCGGTGAGATCTGGTCAACAGCAAATCAAGATTGCCTTCTGTCGGCGAGAAATCATCGATGATCTGGCATTGATGGCTGAAGATGCAGGAGCACAGCTGGCAATGATTGATCGAGATATCCAGGCGATTCATGATGCTGCCTTATGGCTAATCGCCCGACATGCTCCAGAAGTTCAGGTCGAATATCCGTTGTTGCTGTTGTTGATAACAGACTCGCCCACATTGATTGTTGCCAGGGATGAACTAGATCTGGTGCAGTATTCGTTGCAAATCACCGATCTGGTTGAGCAGATTCATGCCAGTTGCCGGCGGGCGGGTCTGTCGGACGACGCGGGCCTTCGCGATCTTTGGGTGTTTCAAACACCTGGGGTTGACGACAATCTGGTGAGTCTGTTGGCAATGAGGCAAGGGCCTGTGCATTGGCTTGTCCCAGAAGAAATTTTGGGTGTCAGCACTATGCCACCTCTGACGCTATTGATGACGGCGTTGGGTATGGCTTTGCGGGAAACGGCATGATGCAGCGATTTAACCTGTTGCCGCATCAGGCGATGCGCCGTCAATGGGGTCTGCGTGTGCTCGGTCGGCAACTGTTCGTAACTTCCATGTTGGGATGCTTGATTGCCCTGGCGGCATTGCAAGTCCAATGGTACCGAATTGAGTATGTTGAGGGATTCAACAAAGCTTTGACGGATGAGGTTCTGGCCCAAATGCCCGACTACAAGAAAGCGCAGAGCCTGTTGGCAGAACGTGCATCACTGCTCGAAAAGAAAACGGTACTGGAAAGAGTGGATGCACGACGCACGACCAGTGTGCTGATCATGGCCGATCTTGTTCGTAGCAGGCCGGATGGTTTGTATTTCACGAAACTTGAAGAGAACGGGGAAAGCTTCCGAGTTGAAGGGCGTTCTATCGGTGGCGACGCCATTGCCCGGTTTTTTGAACGAGTGACGGCATCAGGGCATATTCGTGACCTGGTTCTGGAAGAAATACAGCTCGCGGAGCAGGATGCCATGCGACTCTACGGGTTTGTGATGCATGGTCGGGTGAATCTGACTGGTGTGCAACCAGCATTGTCAAAGGGCGCTGAGTGATCGAGGCCGGCAAACACTATGCCAGGCTGAGTGGCTGGTTGAAAGGATGGCTCGAAGATCGCCGCGCCTATGTCAGGCGATTCATGGATGGTTGGCGGCGAACGCTCAAAACCGCCCGGCCGTGGTGGCGCTACGATGTCCGGGAATGCCTCGTGTTGCTCCAGAGGCTTCGCCAGAGTGATGCAGCCAATCTGACATTGAATATGCTCGTGGATCCGGCACGGTGGCCCGCCGTTTTACGGGCGGGTGCCTTGCTCATGATGTTTCTGCTGGTGTTGGGTGTTGCCGATCTCCTGGTGTTGTCAGATTCGACACGCCAACTCCGCGCTCTGGAAACTGATCGGCAACTGCTGGAAGCAAGATACCTGCGGCAGAAGCAAATGATTGATGCCGTGCCGGCTTATCAGAGTCAGGTGGATTTAATCCTTGATCAATTTGGTGCTTTACTCGATACGGTGCCGGAATCTTTGGAGCCGGTTCATGTGTTGACATTAATCAATCAGGCGGCAAAGGCGTCCGGAGTTACTTTAGAACTGTTTCGACCGATATCGGAAGAATCTCAAGCCTATTATGCGGTGTTGCCCATTGAAATACGTTTGAGAGGCGACTATCACGCGCTGGCCTTGTTTATGGAGCAGGTGTCACGCATGAAACACCTGATTACGGTGGATCTGGCGATCCTGCCCGCCGCTCAGCATGAAAATCAGTTGGTGCTGGCCTCGTTACTCAAGGCGTATCGATACACGGCACCACCAGGAACCAAACCATGAGCACATTGGCCCGATGTACTGGAGGATTCATGGTGATCGTGCTGATAACCGGATGTTGGAGCTCTGGTGAGAGCGCAGCGCAGGCATGGATCGCAAACCAGCGGGAAGCTCCTGGAGGCGCTGTAACGCTGCCGGCGCTGAATGGCGTTATTGATACCGAACCGGTTACCTATAACGCCAAAGGGGCGGCAGATCCTTTTTCGCCCAAGGTTGCGCTTCAAAGCCGCAATGACATCGTGACGTCAAACCACGGTGCACAGAATGTGCGGTTTCCGGAGGCATCTGTCGAATCTCTGCGTCTTGTCGCGCTGTTACGAAAACAGGGCCAGAGCGTCGGGTTGGTCTCGGATGGTGCGCGTTATGAAAACCTCCGCAAGGGTGATTTTCTGGGGCGCGAGCAGGTCGAGGTGCTATCAATCACCGAGCGGGGCATCCTGCTTCGTCAGTCAGATGGTCTGGAGCGACTAATGAAGTTCAATCAACGGAGTTCGTGAAGATGAAACCTTTGTCTGATGCCCGGTCGCTAGTCCGTCAGCTTGGTGTCTGTCTGGCTGCGCTGTTGTGCGGTTCCGTACTATGGGCGCAGACCCCGGCAAAACCGCTCGGTCAGAAGATCAGCGTGGATATCCAGAACGGTGATGTGCGGCAGGTGCTGTTATTTATCGGGCGTGAACTCGGTGTCAACATCGTAGCCAGTGAAGCCGTCAAAGGACAGGTCACGATTGTCATGAATCAGGTGCCGGCTGCCGAGGTTTTTCAAGCCATTCTGCAACAGCGAGGGCTGAGTGCCAAGCAGGAAGACGGCATCATGATTGTTCGACCCAAAGCCGAAGCGGCAGAGCAGGAGCGCGTTCAGATGGAGATGCTGCAACAGACGCAAACCATCGGCCCGTTGCGCCAGGAGGCCTTCAAATTGCGCTTTGCGCAGGCGATTGATCTGGAAAAACTGGTGCGTGAACAGCTGACAGCGCGTGGCAAGGTCAGTGTTGATTCGAGAACCAATACCCTCTTTATCAATGATACGGCGCAGAAGTTGGGCGAGATTGCGAAGTTGGTGCATACGGTGGATCAGCCGATTCGCCAGGTGCTCATTGAAGCGCGCATCGTAGAAGCCAATGAAACTTTCAACGAAGAGCTGGGTGTGCGCCTCGGCGCATTGGATACCGTCCGCATGGGCGGGGGTGGATTGCAGATTGGTGGCGGACAATATGTACCGCCAACACAGGCGGGTCAGGCGTTGAATTACAATCGTTTGGTTCCCGGTGGGTCGACGCCAACCTATCAGACGTTGAACAGCGTCAATGGCCAACCCTTCTCGGTGAATCAGACGCTCGGTGCAGTCAATCTGCCGACGACCCGAGCAGCGGCGGGCACGATGGCCTTTGCGCTGTTGAGCCCAACCGGGTCTCGTATTTTGAATGTAGAGATCTCTGCACTGGAATCCGATGGGCGGGGCAAGATTATTTCCAGTCCCAAAGTGGTGACGGGAGATAACGTCAAAGCCGTGATCGAGGATGGTACGGAAATTCCCTATCTGTCGACCGCACAAACGGGTGGCACGACGATACCGACCGTGGAATTTAAGAAGGCCGTGTTGTCGTTGGAAGTGACGCCCCAAATTACGCCGGATGGCAAGATCCGCCTCAAGCTGGTGGTGCGCAAGGAAGAGCCGGATTATGCTGCGATGCAATTGATTCCTGGGTCGACCAACCCACCGATCAAGAGCACGGTGGTCACCACCGATGTCTTGGTGGAGGATGGTGGCACCGTGTCAATTGGCGGCGTTTTCATCAAGAAAGTGGATAATCTCGTTACGCAGGTTCCCTTTCTCGGGGACCTTCCTTTTATTGGTTCCTTTTTCAAGTACCGGTCGACGACTGAGCAGCGACGTGAGTTGCTGGTGTTTATCTCGCCACAAATTGTTGCGGGAGGTGCGACCGGGCCTTGATGTCGCTGGTTTGAGCGTTGACGCATGAGCATTGCACTTCCTGAGAATATCTACCTGGTTGGCCTGATGGGTGCGGGTAAGTCCACCGTTGGCCGGTTGCTAGCGCGCCGTTTGAGCAAGCGCTTTGTCGACACTGATCACGAGATCGAAAAGCGCAACGGCGTGACAATTCCCGTGATTTTCGAGATCGAAGGTGAGGATGGCTTCCGTCGCCGTGAGCAGGAAGTGCTGACCGATCTGACGCAGGAGCAGGGCCTGGTGTTAAGCACAGGCGGCGGCATTGTGCTGCGCCCGGAAAACCGCGAAGCGTTGCGTAACCATGGTTTTGTGGTGTACCTCAATGCACGTCCCGAGCTGCTGGCCGAACGCACCAAGCATGACCGAAGTCGCCCGTTGCTGAATGTGGAAGACCCGCTAACCCGCCTCCGGCAGTTACATGCTGGCAGAGATCCACTCTATCGTGAGGTGGCACACGCCATTGTGGAAACCGGCCGAGGCGCCCCGCAGCAGGTGGTTCAGGCCATCCTGGCGGAAATCACACGCATTGACCGCTAGCGCACATAAAATACGATCATGACGACACATCAGACACTGACGGTTGCGCTCGATGAGCGCAGTTACCCTATTCACATCGGTTGCGGCCTGTTGGGCAATGCCGAGCTGTGGCGCCCGCATTTGAACCCGAAAACCGGGGCTGTGGTCATTACCAATACTACGGTGGCGCCGTTGTATCTGGACAAGGTGATGGCGACGCTGAAGTCGCTGGGGTGTCCGGTGTTTTCGGTCGTCTTGCCGGATGGTGAGGAATACAAGAGCTGGGAAACGCTGAATACCGTGTTTGACGCGCTGCTCGAACATCGTTGTGAGCGCGGCACCACGCTAATCGCGTTGGGCGGTGGCGTGATCGGGGATCTCGTAGGTTTTGCAGCGGCTTGCTATCAGCGTGGCGCACCGTTCATCCAGGTGCCGACAACGTTGTTGTCCCAGGTGGATTCATCGGTTGGCGGCAAAACCGCCATCAATCATCCGCTGGGCAAGAACATGATCGGTGCTTTTTACCAGCCCAAGCTGGTGCTGGCCGATCTGGATACGCTGGATACCTTGCCGCCGCGTGAAATGGCGGCCGGTATGTCGGAAGTGATCAAATATGGTCTGATTCGCGACCCCGCGTTTTTTAGTTGGTTGGAACAACATGCAGAAGGCTTAATGCACCGCGATAAGGCGCTGCTGGCTCAGGCGGTGTATCAATCGTGTGCGCATAAGGCGGATGTGGTCGCTCGGGACGAACGCGAAGCCGGCGAACGGGCGCTGTTGAACCTGGGGCATACCTTTGGCCACGCCATCGAAACGGGCATGGGCTACGGCAGCTGGCTGCATGGCGAGGCTGTCGCAGCAGGTACCATGATGGCGGCCCTGTTGTCGCAAGCGCTGGGCTGGCTTGATGTTGCCGCCATCGAGCGGATGCGCGCGCTGTTTGTTCGTGTGGGTTTGCCGGTTGTTGGTCCATGGCTGGGTAATTCGCCCGAGGTTTCTGCTGAACGCTATCTGGAACTGATGCGCCACGACAAGAAAGTCAGCGCTGGCGTACTGCGTCTGGTCCTGCTGCAGGCCATCGGCCAGGCGATCATGTCGGCAGATGCCGATGATGCCGCTATTCTGGCGGCCATCCGTGCCGGTCTGTCGTCGGACCCAGACGCGACTACTGTACCGCCCACCTGTCAGTAATCCCCGCCTGGCGGTCGTCCGGCGGCGAGAAATTGCCCCTGGGGGCCGTTTTGGCACGGTCATTGCGTATGAGAGTGTGGCTTTTGTGCGTCTTTCGTACGTTGCCCCTAAAAAATTTCCCGAAATTGCCGGTTTTTGCGCTGCAGCGTCTTGAATTGGAAGGGGGTTTGGGCGTATATTGGCCGGTTCGTTTTGGTGCATCGCACCCGAGCGAGCATCACTTTTGTGCATGGCCGGTTTGCCGGCGGGTTCATGGATTGATAGAAGGATAAGCACATGGGAGCACCAGAGCGCCAGGGTTTATACAACCCGGCTAATGAACACGACGCGTGCGGCGTTGGTTTTGTCGCGCATATCAAGAATGAAAAGAGCCACGACATCGTCGAAAAAGGCCTCTTGATTCTTGAAAACCTGGACCACCGCGGTGCAACAGGCTACGACCCGAAACTCGGCGATGGCGCCGGGATTCTGCTGCAACTGCCGGACGCTTTCCTGCGTGCCGAACGTGCCAAACAGGGCTTGCGTCTGCCGCCGGCCGGCCACTATGCCGTGGGTAACGTGTTCCTGCCGCAGTCGATTACCGGCCGTAAAGCCTGTGAGTCGGTACTGGCACGCATCATCCATGAAGAAGGCCTCGAATTCCTTGGCTGGCGCGATGTGCCGGTCGACAACACTATTCTGGCCGAAGCCGCCCGTGACCTTGAACCCGTCACGCGCCAGGTCTTTATCGGCCGCCCGGAGTCCCTGAAGGATCAGGACGCTTTTGAACGCAAGCTGTTCGTGGTGCGTAAGCGTGCCGAGCACGCCGTGCGCAAACTCAAGCTCGATGATGGCAAGCAGTTCTACCTGCCATCGCTGTCATCGCGCACCATGGTCTACAAGGGCATGCTGCTGGCCAACCAGGTGGGCGCTTACTTCCTGGATCTGCAGGATCCGGGCCTCGTCTCGGCCATCGCGCTGGTGCACCAGCGTTTCTCGACCAACACCTTCCCGACCTGGGATCTGGCCCATCCGTTCCGCATGATTGCCCACAACGGTGAAATCAACACCGTGCGCGGCAACGTCAACTGGATGCGCGCGCGTCAGAAGGCCATGGCCTCGGATTGGCTGGCCGAAGATCTGGACAAGCTGTGGCCGCTGATCGTTGAAGGTCAGTCGGATTCGGCCTGTTTCGATAACGCACTTGAGCTGCTGGTCATGGGTGGTTACTCGATGCCGCAGGCCATGATGATGCTGATTCCGGAAGCTTGGGCCGAAAACCCGCTGATGGACGAAGAGCGTCGTGCGTTCTACGAATACAACGCTGCGATGATGGAGCCGTGGGACGGCCCTGCCGCCGTGGCCTTTACCGATGGTCGCATGATTGGCGCTACGCTGGACCGTAATGGTCTGCGTCCGGCCCGCTATCAGGTCACTGACGACGGTATCGTCATGCTCGCCTCCGAAATGGGCGTGCTGACCTTCCCGCAGGAAGAAGTGAACAAGAAGTGGCGTCTGCAGCCGGGCAAGATGTTCCTGATCGATCTGGAACAGGGCCGTATCATTGACGACGAAGAACTGAAGCGCAACATCTCGAGTGCCCGTCCGTATCGTCAGTGGATCGAGCAGAGTCGCCAGCATCTGGAAAACCTGCCGGAAGTCGAAGACAGCGCAGGTCTGCGCGAGTCGCTGCTGCATACCCAGCAAGCCTTTGGTTACACACAGGAAGACCTCAAGTTCATCCTCGAGCCGATGGCTAGCAATGCGGAAGAAGCGACGGGCTCCATGGGTAACGACAGTCCGCTGCCGGTGCTGTCGGACAAAGACAAGCCGCTCTACAACTATTTCAAGCAGTTGTTTGCGCAGGTGACCAACCCGCCGATTGACCCGATCCGTGAAGAGATCGTGATGTCGACGATGTCGTTCATCGGCCCGCGTCCGAACCTGCTGGGTTTGGACGTCAAGCCGGGCGAAGAGCCGCCGCTGCGTCTGGAAGTGGATCAGCCGGTGCTGACCTCGGCTAACCTGGCCAAGCTGCGTCAGATCGACAAACTCACCCACGGTAAGTTCCGTGCGCTGGTGTTGGACATGACCTTCGCCGCTTCTGAAGGCGCCGAAGGCTCGAAGGCCGCTCTGGAAGCACTGTGTGCTCGTGCCGAAGCCAGTGTCGGTGAAGGTTACAACGTGCTGATCCTGTCGGATCGCAATGTTGATCGTCAGCGTGCGCCGATTCCGGCCCTGCTGGCCACCAGCGCCGTTCACCAGCATCTGGTGAAGACCGGTCTGCGTACCTCGACCGGCCTGGTGGTCGACTCGGGTTCGGTGCGTGAAGTTCACCACTTTGCGCTGCTCGCCGGTTACGGCGCCGAAGCCGTTTGTCCGTGGCTGGCGTTTGACACGATCGCCGATGTCGCCGGTGAACTGCCGGGCGAGCTGTCGGCTTATGAAGCCGGCAAGCGTTACATTAAGGCCGTCAACAAGGGTCTGCGCAAAGTGATGTCGAAGATGGGTATTTCGACCTATCAGTCGTACAACGGCGCACAGATTTTCGAAGCCATTGGTTTGGCCTCTGGCTTTGTGAACGAATTTTTCACGGGTACGGCGACCCAGGTCGAAGGTATTGGCCTGGACGAAGTGGCAGAAGAAGCCCTGCGTGTGCATGATCGTGCCTTTGCGCACGATCCTGTGCTCGATCATCTGCTGGAAACCGGCGGCGAATACGCCTTCCGTGTCCGCGGTGAAGAACACATGTGGACGCCGGATGCGATTGCCAAGCTGCAGCATTCGACCCGTTCGGGCAAATTCGAAACCTACGAAGAATACGCCCGCATCATCAACGATCAGACCAAGCGCCACATGACGCTGCGCGGTCTGTTTGACATCAAACCGGCCGGCCCGTCGATCAGTATCGACGAAGTCGAACCGGCCAGCGAAATTGTCAAGCGTTTCGCCACTGGTGCCATGTCGCTGGGTTCGATCTCGACCGAGGCGCACACGACGCTAGCGATTGCCATGAACCGTATCGGCGGTAAGTCGAACACGGGTGAAGGTGGTGAGGATGCCGGCCGTTTCCGCAAGATTAAGGCGGGCGAAATGCTCTCCGACATCATCGGCAAGGGTCGTATCGAACGTGATATCGAGCTGAAGGCCGGCGACTCGCTGCGCTCGTCGATCAAACAGGTGGCCTCGGGTCGTTTCGGCGTGACCGCTGAATATCTGGCCAATTCGGACCAGATCCAGATCAAGATGGCCCAGGGCGCTAAGCCAGGTGAAGGCGGTCAGCTGCCAGGTCACAAGGTCAGCGAATACATCGGCTTCCTGCGTCACTCGGTGCCGGGTGTAGGCCTGATTTCGCCGCCACCGCACCATGACATCTATTCGATCGAGGATCTGGCACAGCTGATCCATGATTTGAAAAACTCCAACCCGGTTGCCTCGGTGTCCGTGAAGCTCGTCGCTGAAGTCGGCGTTGGCACGGTGGCCGCGGGTGTCGCCAAGGCCAAGGCCGATCACATCGTGATCGCCGGCCATGACGGTGGTACCGGTGCATCGCCCATTTCGTCGGTCAAGCATGCCGGCGCACCATGGGAACTCGGCCTGGCCGAAGCCCAGCAGACGTTGGTGCTTAACCGCCTGCGCGGCCGTGTCCGTCTGCAGACGGATGGTCAGCTCAAGACCGGTCGCGACGTTGTCATCGGCGCCCTGCTCGGTGCCGATGAATTCGGTTTCGCGACAGCGCCACTGGTCGTGACCGGTTGCATCATGATGCGTAAGTGCCACCTGAATACCTGTCCGGTGGGTGTTGCCACCCAGGATCCGGAGCTGCGCAAGCGCTTCAGCGGTCAGCCGGAGCACGTGGTCAACTTCTTCTTCTTCATTGCGGAAGAAGTGCGCAAGATCATGGCTTCGATGGGTCTCAGCCGTTTTGACGATCTGGTTGGTCGCGCCGATCTGCTCGATACGCGTGCCGGTATCGATCACTGGAAGGCCAAGGGTCTGGATTTCTCGAAGATCTTCCACATGCCGGCTGTGCCGGACGAAGTGGCGATCCGCCACGCTGAAACGCAGGATCATGGTCTCGAGCGTGCACTGGATCATGAACTGATCCGTGCCGCCCAGCCGGCGATCAGCCGTAAGGAAAAGCAGGAGCTGGATTTCCCGATCCGCAACCTGAATCGTAGTGTTGGCGCCATGCTGTCGGGCGATATCGCCAAACGCCATGGGGCCGCCGGTCTGCCGGAAAACACGCTGACGATTCGTCTGCATGGCACCGCTGGCCAGAGCTTCGGTGCTTTCCTGGCCAAGGGCGTGAACTTCGTCCTCGAAGGCGAAGGTAACGACTATGTCGGTAAGGGTCTGTCGGGTGGCCGCATTGTGGTGCGTCCGCCGGTGGCTTTCCGCGGTGAAACCCAGGACAACATCATTGTTGGCAACACCGTGCTGTACGGCGCCACCGATGGTGAAGCCTACTTCAGCGGTGTCGGTGGCGAACGTTTTGCTGTTCGTAACTCCGGTGCAACGGCGGTGGTTGAAGGCGTGGGTGATCACGGTTGTGAATATATGACTGGTGGTACGGTTGTGGTGCTGGGGCAGACCGGCCGCAACTTCGGTGCCGGGATGTCGGGCGGTTTTGCCTACGTTTACGACGTTGATGGCAAGTTCTCCAGCCGCTGCAACATGGCCCAGGTGGCGCTGGAGCCACTGCCGGCCGAGAAGGCTGCGGCAGCCGCATCGGAGTTCGGTGAAGATACCGAATACGGTGCCGTAGATCTGCGTCACCTCACCATGAAGGATGAAGATCTGCTCAAGACGCTGATTGCTCAGCACGTTGAGTGGACGGGCTCGCAGCATGCCAAGAACATCCTGGATCACTGGGATCAGCATCGCGCCAAGTTCATCAAGGTCATGCCGCACGAATACCGCCGTGCACTGGATGACATCAAGAAAAACGCTAAGGTTAAGGAGGCTGTGTAATGGGAAAGCCGACTGGATTCCTCGAATTCGAACGTCTGAGCGAGACGTACGAAAAGCCGGAAGCGCGTAAGCAGCATTACCGCGAGTTCGTGGCCGTTCTGGATGACGCCGCTGCACAGCAACAGGGTGCCCGCTGCATGGATTGCGGCATCCCGTTCTGTAACAATGGTTGCCCCGTGAACAACATCATTCCTGACTGGAATGATCTGGTGTACCACGGCCAGTGGCAGGATGCGATCAACGTACTGCACTCGACCAACAACTTCCCCGAGTTCACCGGCCGTATCTGTCCGGCACCATGTGAAGCGGCCTGTACGCTCGGTATCAATGTGGCGCCGGTGGGTATCAAGTCCATCGAACGTGCCA
Organism: uncultured Dechloromonas sp.; assembly: GCA_964387485.1. GTDB lineage: Bacteria > Pseudomonadota > Gammaproteobacteria > Burkholderiales > Rhodocyclaceae > Fluviibacter. The sequence continues at coordinate 48,756 of CAYLWV010000002.1, forward strand.
TCATCGATAAAGCCTGGGCCTCGGGCTGGGTTCTGCCGCAACCGGCCGCAACCAAGACCGGCAAGCGCGTGGCGATTATAGGATCGGGCCCGGCGGGCCTGGCGGCTGCACAGCAGCTGGCCCGTGTTGGCCACGATGTGACGGTCTTCGAGAAGAGTGACCGCATCGGTGGTCTGCTCGGTTATGGCATCCCCGATTTCAAGATGGAAAAGGGTCTGATTGATCGCCGCGTGAAGCAGATGGAAGCCGAAGGCGTGACCTTCAAGACCAAGGTGCTGGTGGGTCACAAGGATCTGCCGGCAGGCATCAATAACGATGCCGAGACTTTTGTGTCGGCCGACGAGCTCAAGAAAGATTTTGATGCGGTCATTTTGGCCGCCGGTTCTGAAGTGCCGCGCGATCTGCCGGTGCCGGGCCGTGAGCTGAAGGGTGTTTATGCCGCGTTGGAATTCCTGATCCCACAGAATAAGGAAGTGCAGCAGGGCAAAGCCAACCCGATCAACGTCAAGGGCAAGCATGTCATCGTGATTGGTGGTGGCGATACCGGCTCGGATTGTGTCGGTACATCGAACCGTCATGGCGCCGCGTCGGTGACGCAGTTCGAATTGATGCCGATGCCGCCGGAACAGGAAGATAAGCCACTGGTGTGGCCGTACTGGCCGATTAAGCTGCGTACCTCGACCTCGCACGACGAAGGTTGTAGCCGTGACTTTGCCGTTGCCACCAAAGAGTTCGTGACTGATGGTAACGGTAACGTCAAGGCACTTAAAGCCGTCCGCCTGGATTGGCAAGGTGGCAAGATGGCTGAAGTGGCTGGTTCGGAGTTCGAACTACCATGTGATGCTGCATTCCTGGCAATGGGCTTTACCAACCCGGTGGGCGGTCTGCTGGAAGCCTTTGGCGTTGAAAAAGATGCGCGCCAGAACGCCAAGGCTTCAACCGACGGTGAAGGTTGCTACAAGACGAATGTGAACAAAGTCTATGCGGCCGGTGACGTGCGTCGTGGCCAATCGCTGGTAGTCTGGGCCATTCGTGAAGGCCGTCAGTGTGCGCGTGAGGTGGATGAGTTCCTGATGGGCTCGACACTGTTGCCTCGCTAAGGATCGCGGGCCGCGCAGTGCTGGCTCCGTGATTGTGGTGCAAAAGGGTGGCTTCGGCCACCCTTTGCCTTTGGTGATCCGGTATCCTTGAGGGTGTTTGAAAAAGTGATTAAACGGAGTTCGTTGTGAGTCATTCGCGCCCTTTGCAGGTCGTTATTCTTGCTGCAGGCCAGGGAACGCGCATGCGTTCCGGGTTGCCCAAAGTGCTGCACCCGATTGCCGGGCAGGCGATGGTGCGTCATGTGATTGCGGCCGCTGCCGCGCTCAATTCACAAAAAACAGTCGCCGTGGTTGGCCATGGTGCCGCAGTGGTTGAAAGTGCGTTGGCCGATACGGGCGTACAGTTCGTCTTGCAGTCGCCGCAGCTGGGCACGGGCCATGCCGTGCAGATGGCGTTACCGGCATTACAGTCGTTGCCCGCAGATGGTCAGCTGCTGATTCTCTATGGCGATGTCCCTTTGATTCAGCCGGCAACGCTCAAGGCGTTGTTGCAAGCGGCAGGCGATGGCGTGGGATTGGTGACGCAGCATCTGGATAACCCGACGGGCTATGGCCGGATTGTGCGTGATGGCACCGGCAAGGTGCTATGCAATGTCGAAGAAAAAGATGCGACGGATGAGCAGCGCAAGATCACGGAAATAAACACCGGCATCCTCTGTCTGCCTGCCAAGCATCTTGCAGGTTGGCTGGGAGCATTATCGAATCAGAATGCGCAAGGTGAGTATTACCTGACCGATCTGTTAGGTATGGCGGTGCAAGCGGGTGTTCCGGTGCATACGGTGAATCCGCAGCACGATTGGGAGGTCGCGGGCGTCAACTCCAAAGTCCAGCTCGCGGTGTTAGAGCGCGTCTGGCAAAGACATCAGGCTGAACAACTCATGATTGAGGGCGTCCGTCTGGCTGACCCGGCGCGGATTGATGTTCGTGGCACGCTGACGTGTGGTCGCGATGTCGGCATTGATGTCGGTTGCGTGTTCGAAGGCACGGTGGTTCTCGAAGAAGGTGTTCAGATCGGTCCGTACTGCGTATTGCGTGATGTGACGGTCAAAGCCGGTGCGCGGATTGAGGCCTTCAGTCATCTGAATCAGGCAGAAGTTGGCCCGGATGCCGTGGTGGGGCCTTATGCCCGTTTGCGCCCGGGTTCTACCTTGGGCGCAGGGGCCCACGTCGGTAATTTTGTCGAGCTCAAGAATACGCAGCTCGGCGCGGGATCAAAAGCCAATCATCTGGCTTATGTGGGTGATGCGACCGTCGGTGAGCGTGTCAATATCGGTGCAGGCACCATCACCTGTAACTATGACGGGGTGAACAAGCACCGTACGGTCATCGAGGATGATGCCTTCATTGGTTCGGATACGCAGTTGGTGGCGCCGGTCACGGTGGGTCGAGGCGCCACGCTGGGCGCCGGTACAACCCTGACCAAAGACGCGCCGGCGGATACGCTGACAGTTTCCCGGCCCAAGCAACTCTCTCTCACCGGATGGCAACGACCGGTGAAAATCTCGAAATAACGGAGTTTGGTGATGGATTTTGCGTTTTTTGCATTTGTGTTGGCGGTTGCGCTGATGGCAGCCGTGGGAGTAGTTTTGCTGCTGGTGGGGTATATCGTCGCCATTCCGGCCAGCATTACTCGTGGCTGGGGCTGGGCGGCGTTGGTGATTTTTGTGCCGATCCTCGGCCCGATCTTCTTTTGTCGGGCCTTCCCCGAAGGCTTGCGTAAGACGCGACTACAGATCTTTATCGGCACGTTGTTGCTGATGTGTGCCGTAGCGCTACTCTATGGCGGCGGCCCCTGGATTGCCGAGCGGCTGGTGGATGCCGCTAAAGCAGCCGGCTGATCAGCCGGCTTTCTTTGTCTGCGATTTGGCCGCGGTTTTTGCGGCGGGTTTTTTTGCCGCAGGCTTGCGGGCGGTGCCCGTGGTCCCGGCGGTTTTGATTGATTGCGCGGCCTTCTTGGCGGCTTTGGCGGTTGCCGACGTTTTTGCGGCTTCGGCCAGCTGCGCCTGCATCTGGCTATTGAGCTCGTTCATCATTTCCCAGGGCCACATGGCCGCCTTGGCAAGCGCGGCCTCGTCGGTGCCGGTGTTAGGCGCGACATCGCCTGCCGTGGCCTCCTGGGCTTCCGGCTGCGGGGGTTGAGCTGTCTGAGCGGCCTGAAAGAAGGCGCTGAAGGGCGTTTCCGATGTGCTGGTCGTTGCGGTATGTGCTTCGGGTTTGGTGAAGTGGCTGCTCATGGTGCGGAAGGTGCCTAGGGCAGACTTCTGCATTTCCAGATTCTGAATCGTCATCTGCAGCATGGACAAATTCATGCGCAGCCAGTTCTCGACCGACTTGAGGTCCTTGATCTGTTTGTCCAGCTCGCCTTCATCCAGCGTGGGGGTCACCATGCCCGGCAGTTGAAAGCCCATCTGGTTCCACATGCCTTGCAGGAAGTTCAGTGGATTGCTCGATTGGTCACTCATGGTCGTCTCCGGTAATAGCCTTAGATATATCCTGCCAGGTGCAGAATCAGCCAGGTTGCGGGTGCCAGCAGCGCCTCAATGATGCGATAGCGCCAAGGGTAGCTGGAGAGGTAGGTCAGGAAAAATGCGACACCGCCAATCACCAGCGACATTTCCATCCACGGAATAGGCTGGTTGAACAATGCATAACTGGGGGCGCCCAGTGCCAGCACGCCCAGCGTGGGCAGCCCTTGCAGCACCAGAAGATAGGTTAGCGTCACGGGTCGCACCTTGAATTCTGGTGGCGACAGTGGTTGAGTGTGGGGTGCAGCTTGCGCTACGTCATTCAGATGATCCGACATGCGTCCTCAAATTCCAGCCTCGGTGAACGGGGGTGCAGCGATTGCGGATCACCGTGCCCGAGGTTGCAGATAAAATTGATCTTGAACCGACCATCCGGGAAGAAGGTCTGGTTCAGGCGTTCCGCATCAAACCCTGACATCGGGCCGCAGTCAAGTCCCAAGGCGCGCGCGGCCATCATGAAATAGGCGGCTTGCAGACTGCTGTTGCGCTCGGCGGTGGCGTCAGCCAGCGGTTTCAGCGCGTCGCCAGCAAACCAGCTACGGGCATCCGCGTGCGGATAAAGGCGAGGCAGATGATCGTAAAACCGGGTGTCGGCCGCAAACAGGGCGGTGACGGGGGCGCTCATGGTTTTATCAATGTTGCCCGGTGCCAGACAGGCTTTCAGCCGTGTCTTTGCCTCTGGGGACCGGACAAAGAGAACGCGCAGCGGCTGGCAGTTGGCAGACGTCGGACCCAGGCGCGCCAGATTCCAGGCGCGCATGAGTAATGCATCATCCACCGGCCGTGGCAGCCAGTGGCTGAATGTGCGTCCGTGAGTAAAGAGCCGGTTCAAGAGTTCCGGATCTGCCGGGTGCGCGCAGTCCGGCGACAAATGATGGTGGGTGGGGTGGGCATCGTGTTCAGGCATGGCCGTAACTCCCGGCGAATCGTGTGTGCTCCACTGTATCACTGCCAGTGAAATTTGCCGTGCTGCAACGCGATAGCCGCTGCCCGCAAAAAAATTGCAAATGCTGCTTGACAGCATTGCCGGTTTTCGTGAATAATCCTCGGTTCTGGTTCGCGGAGGGATTCCCGAGCGGTCAAAGGGAACAGACTGTAAATCTGTCGGCTCTGCCTTCGAAGGTTCGAATCCTTCTCCCTCCACCAACGACCAGTAAGAACAGCAGTTTCTCCGTGCTGCGGTTTGGCCGGGCGGGTGTAGCTCAATGGTAGAGCAGAAGC
>CAYLWV010000003.1:0-20786 GCA_964387485.1 uncultured Dechloromonas sp.
TCAACATCGCAAAACATGTGGTGAATCATGAGGACTACAAGGCTCAGGTCGAAGACAACCCCGACAGCCAGAACCGGCAGCTGGCGCTGGAACGGCTGATCCAGCAGGCGATCAGCGTCGAGCGGCGGCGGGAGCTGGATCTCTACAAGCGGTATGCATCTGACCCGGATTTCAAGCGGGCGTTTGATGCGAGCGTGTCGAGACTGTTGGCATCAACTAGCCATATTTCTCTCTTTTCGGGCGCGTAATAGTTAATTGAAATAGCGAAATGACACAAAAGAAGCGAATTCGCTCTATCGGTTCGGTCTCGAATGAACTTGTAAAAAAATCTCGAGAGGCCGCTTTGGCGGCAGTTCAGGTTTTTAACAACCCAGCGATTACGTTCAAGAGCGAGATTTATGTCGTGCTTATGGTTATAGCGTGGACGTATCTATTGCATGCGTATTTTCGGCGCCAAGGAACAGAGTACAGATACTTCAAGACAGTGGGAAATAGGAAGAGATTCGACAAAACGGCCAAAGGTGCTTACAAATACTGGGAGCTTGAACGTTGCCTAAACTCTGAACAGTCTCCAGTCGACAAAGATTCGGCAAACAATCTTCGGTTTCTTATTGGATTGCGACATGAAATTGAGCATCAGATGACCAATCGTCTGGACGAGTGTTTTAGCGCGCGCTTTCAGGCTTGTTGCCTGAATTACAACGAGAAAATCAAGGAATTATTTGGTGATGATTTTGGCATCGACAAACATCTTTCATTCAGCCTGCAATTCTCTTCAATTTCTCGGGAGCACGTTGAACAACTAAGCGCGCAGGATGGGCTTCCTGCGAACATTTTGGGCTACGTAACACAGTTCGACTCATCTCTTACTGATGAAGAGTACAACCACCCGAAGTATGCCTATCGTGTTCTTTTCGTGCCTAAGACGGCTAATAAAAAAGGTCAGGCCGATCAGGTAATCGAATTTATTAAGGCTGACTCCGAGCTTGCCAAAGGAGTGAATGCGCAGTACACGGTGATTAAGGAAACTGAGCGGAAAAAATATCTGCCAGGGGAGATAGTCTCAATTATTCAGGCAGAAGGATTTCCGAAGTTCAACATGCATGCACATACATCACTTTGGCAGTCGGAGGATTCAAAAAATCCAGCTAAAAGATTGGGTGTTGTCGTGGCAAAAACTTGGTACTGGTACGAAACTTGGCTGGATCAAGTTCGCGCGCACTGCACAAAACATGCGGGTAAGTACGCTGAGATTTAGAACGCTTCTGTAGTCGTTATTGTCGTGGGGCAACTTTGAGATTTCGGAATCATCATCAGTAAAAAAGCTAACCCCGAAAGAGGTTGGCTTTTTTACTGATGATGCACCCCCGAGAGTTGGGCGCAGCACCGACGGACTATGAGTCCATCGGCTTCTGCCGCCGATGAAAACCCGCTACCAGATCAATTACGAACAGGCGGCATTCCAGCGCACCGTTCTTCAGCGGGAAGCGGCGGCGCGGTTTAAGGCCCAGGCCTTTAGTCAGTTCTAGATCGGCGGTGAATAGCGCTGCAGTCCAGCCGGTAAATTGTTGCTTGAGGGTGCGGCCCCATTCCGGGTATTCGGCTTGTAGCGTTTCCTGTTCGGAGAGGCGTACGCCGTAGGGCGGGTTGCAGACCAGCAGGCCGCTGGTGGCCGGTGCGCCACGGCCGACGAAGTCGCCTTGTTCCAGCGTGACATCCGCCAGTAGCCCGGTTTCTTCCAGATGGCGGCGCGTAGCCGCGATGGCGCCGGGGTGGGCGTCGCTGGCAAACAGCGTTTGTGCTGGCAGGGCTTGGATTTGGGCACGGGCATCGGCGCGCAGCTTTGTCCACAGGCCACGGTCGGCGTCTGCCCAGCGTTCACAGGCAAAGCGGCGGTTCAGACCGGGTGCGCGGTTCGCACGCATCCAGGCGGCTTCAATGACGATGGTGCCGCTGCCGCACATGGGGTCGAGAAAGTTTTCGTATTTGAGTTTGCCGTTTTCATCTCGGTCATTCCACCCCGCCAGGGCCACCAGGCCGGCGGCGAGGTTTTCTTTAAGCGGGGCTTGTCCGGCGGCGCCACGGTAACCGCGCTGCCAGAGCGGGTCTCCGGAGCTGTCGATGTAAAGCGTGGCGCTGGTTTCGGTGAGGAACAGCTGAATGCGTTGGTCGGGGTGTTCGGTATTCACATTCGGGCGGCTGCCGCGGTCTGCGCGGAAGCGATCACAAATAGCATCCTTCACGCGCAGGGTGGCGAAGTCGAGGCTGCGCAGCGGCGACTTGACGGCGGTGGTGCCCACCTTGAAGCTCTGGCTGACGTCGAACCACTGGTGCCACGCGATCTTGCGTGCCATCTGGTAAAGATCCTCTTCCTTCTGATAGGCGCCTACAGCCAGGCGCACCAGAATGCGCGAGGCAAAGCGCGAGTGCAGGTTGGAGCGGTACAGGCTTTCCTGAGTGGCACGGGCGCGCACGCCGCCGCCCACTTGTTCCACCTGGGTCATGCCGAAGCGGGTGAGTTCGCTGGCCAGAAGTTCTTCGAGGCCGCGGGGGCAGGGGGCAAAGATGTGCATGAAATGCTTTCGTTAGAACGGCTTGAGAACAACCAGGAAGGTGATGACGGCCAGAATGAGCACCGGGATTTCGTTAAACCAACGGTACCAGACATGGCTGTGCGCATTGCGGCCAGCGGCAAACTGTCGGTACAGCGTACCGCAGTAGAAGTGATAGCCCAGCAGAAACACAACAAGCAGGGTTTTGGCATGAAGCCAGCCACCGCTGAAGCCATAGCCAAACCACAGCCACAGGCCGAGGACAACGGCACCCATGCCGATCGGGGTGACGAACTTGTAGAGTCGGCGTGCCATGCCGAGCAGGCGTTGGTATTCGGCAGATTGCGTATCTGGCACGGCCGCCAGATTGACGTAAATACGGGGCAGGTAGAAGAGGCCGGCGAACCAGCTGACGACCAGAATGATGTGAAAAGCTTTGATGGTTAGCATGAAGGCACCTGCAGCGTCGAAAGAAAGTCGTGCACCGTTGGGTAACGGAGTCGGATGCGCAGCTCTTTGAGCAGTCGTTGATTGTCGAGCCGGCGCGATTCTGACATGAACGAGTACAGCATGGGGGAAACCCGGGTTTTTAACAGGTCGCGGGGGAGTCGTTCGGGGCGGGGGAGCCCGGCGGCATCGGCCACGGCGTCAAACCAGTCGCCCATCCTGAGCTGGCTGTTGTCGCTGGTGTTGATGGTGCGTAGCGAGCGGCCGCGGGTCAGGCTGAGCCAGCTGATGCGCGCCAGGTCATCAGCATGAATATGATTGGTCCAGGTGTCGTCGGTCGCCTGTAGGGCCGGTGTGCCGGCTTTGAGACGCTCAATCGGAAGGCGGTCGCCCGCATAGATGCCGGGCACCCGCAGGATCGACCCGGTATTGGGTCGGGTGTGCGCCGTATCTTGTTGGGCCAGGCCGGCGCTCAAGCCGGCGCGCACCCGGGTTCTGGTCCAGCGGCGCAGCGTGGCTTCGGCACCGACCCGACGCAGGCCGCGTGCCGTTTGGGCATTGAGCGGCCGGGTTTCCGCAACAAGCGTGCCTTCGCAGTCACCATAGACGCCGGTGGTGCCGATGAGCACCAGACGCCGTGGTAGACTGCGGCCACCATGCAGTGCCGCCAGAAAGCGCTCCAGACGGGCGTCTCGCTGGCGATTTGCCGGGGTGGTGTCGGCCGGTGGTGCCAGGTAAATCACCTGGGTCGCCAGACCCTTCAGTCGCTGTAGGCTGAGGCGGTTATCCAGATCGGCGGCGACCGGTGTCGCGCCGAGCGCGCGCCAGGTTGCCCAGGTGCTGCTGTCGGGCGTATGGCGCAACAGCGCCCGCACGCGGTAGCGTCCGCTGACCTTGGCAGCAATGCGGACGGCAACATCGCCGCAACCGGCCAGCAGCAGTTTCGGCTGGCGAAACTGTCGCGGCAAGGCGCGCCGATGGCGTGCACGGAGCGGGGGCGTGTTCTGCATAACCGTATTGTACGGTTTGTACCTGCCTCAGGCTTGATAGAGACTTTGTTTGATCAGTGAACCGTAATACAGGATTGAATATGACGCACCAGGTGACGCTTAACCCTATTAATGCCAGTTTCCGCGCGGATGGCCATGAGACGGTGCTGGAAGCAGCGTTGCGCCACGATCTGCTGGTGCCGTATGGTTGCCGTACCGGTGGTTGTGGCGCTTGCCGCGCCAGAATTACGTCGGGGTCGGTAGATCACGGCAAGGCCAGTGAAACCACGTTGCCCCCGGCGGATCGCGAAGCCGGATTTGCCCTGCTGTGCTGCGCGGTACCGCAGACCGATGTGACGGTGGAAGTCAAAGATGTGCGTCGTGCCACCGATATTCCAGTGAAAACGTTGCCGAGCCGTATTGAAGGGTTGGACAAGCCGGCTGCCGATGTGGCCGTGCTGACGCTGCGCCTGCCGGCGACGGAAGTGTTCCAGTTCCATGCCGGTCAGTACATCGATATTCTGCTTAAGGACGGCAAGCGCCGTAGCTTCTCGATTGCCAACCCGCCGCATGATGCCGCGACGCTGGAGTTGCATGTGCGCCATGTGCCGGGTGGTCTGTTCACCGATCAGGTGTTCAGCACGATGAAGGTGCGCGATATTCTGCGTTTTAATGGCCCGCACGGCAGCTTCTATCTGCGTGAATCCAATAAGCCGATGATTCTGTTGGCCGGTGGCACTGGTTTTGCGCCGATCAAATCGATTGTGCAGGAAGCCCTGTATCTGGAGCTGGATCGCCCGATGCACATTTACTGGGGGGCGCGTGATCGTGCCGGCCTGTATCAGTATGAGGTCGCCGAAGCCTGGGCGGCGCAGCATCCGCATATCCGGTTTATTCCGGTGTTGTCTGAACCGGAAACCACACCGGGTTGGGTGGGTCGTGCCGGGCTGGTGCATGAAGCCGTGCTACAAGATTTCCCGGATCTGTCGGCACACGAGGTGTATGCGTGTGGTGCTCCCGGCATGATTGCCGCAGCGCGTGCCGATTACATTGGCAAGGCGAACCTGCCGGATGACGCGTTCTTTGCGGATTCGTTCGAGTTTGCCGCGAACTAACCGGCAACGGCGTTGAATGCCCCGGGCCTGCAGTGACTGCAGGCCTTTTTTATTGCTGCTGTTGTTGTGTCTGGAGATAGCGATCGACACAGTTTTTGCAGATACAGGCCTTCATCTGCATTTCAGCGGGGACCAGATCACGTAGCCCCTGCGGGATGCCGGTGCTGCAACACCAGCAGGGCGTATCATCGTGTGCACCGCAGGCGTTGTTGCCGCTGCATAACGGGCATTGGGTTTCATCGATGGGGGTGCTCATCAGTGCGCCTTAGTGTGCTTGATCCCAATTGGGGCCAATGCCGATATCCACGACCAGTGGCACTTTGAGTTTTGCCACGTTGGTCATCAGTGGGCCGAGTGCTTCGCTGACGCGGGCACGTTCGTGGTCAGGTACCTGCAGGACGAGTTCATCATGCACCTGCATGATCAGTTGGGTTTCCAGACCTTCGCTGCTCAGCCAGTGCTGCACCGCCAGCATGGCCAGCTTGATGAGATCAGCGGCCGTGCCCTGCATGGGGGCATTGATGGCGGCGCGTTCGGCACCCTGGCGGCGGCCCTGCTGGCCGGCCTTGAGGTCGGGTAGCCACAGGCGGCGACCAAAAACGGTTTCGACATAGCCGTTCTGGTGGGCGTTCTGACGGGTTTCTTCCATGTAGCGGGCAACGCCCGGGTAACGGTCAAAGTATCGGTCGATATAGGTTTGTGCCGCACCACGTTCAATGCCCAGTTGTTTGGCCAGGCCAAAGGCGCTCATGCCGTAGATCAGGCCGAAGTTGATGGCTTTGGCGGCACGGCGTTGATCATCACCGACTTCCAGTGGCATGACGCCGAACACCTCGGCCGCGGTTGCCCGGTGAATGTCTTCGCCGTGAGCAAATGCATCGAGCAGTCCTTTGTCGGCAGACAGATGCGCCATGATACGCAGTTCGATCTGCGAGTAGTCGGCCGAGATGATGCTGTGCTGAGGCGGTGCAATAAAGGCTGTACGAATACGCCGACCTTCCTGTGTGCGGACAGGAATGTTTTGCAGGTTGGGGTCGGAGCTGGCCAGGCGGCCAGTAACGGCGGTGGTCTGCGAGTAATGGGTATGGACGCGGCCGGTGGCCGGGTTGATACGCTGTGGCAGCTTGTCGCAGTAAGTGTTTTTGAGCTTGGCAATGCCCCGGTATTCGAGCAGCAGACGTGGCAGCGGGAAATCAAGCGCGAGCTCCGACAGGACTTCTTCATCGGTTGAGGGAGTGCCGGACGCGGTTTTCTTTTTGACGGGCAGCCCTTGTTGTGTGAACAGAATCTCAGCGAGCTGTTTGGGGGAATTCAGATTGAAGCTCTGGCCGGCCAGGGCATGGGCGTCGCTTTCCAGCGCCAGCATGCGTTCGCCCAGGGCGTGGCTCTGATCGGCGAGTTGCTGGTTGTCGATGAGGACACCGTTCTGCTCCATGGTGAACAGCACCTGTTGCACCGGCAGCTCCAGCTGGCGGTAGGTATGTTCCAGGCCCGGTTCGCGGGCCAGGCGTGGTAACAGGCGTTCGGCAATGCGCAGAGTGATATCGGCATCTTCGGCGGCATAGGCGGTGGCTTCGGCCACGGCGACCTGATCAAAACCGATCTGGTTGGCGCCTTTGCCGCAGATGGCTTCATAGGGAATGGTGCTCAGCCCGAGATGGCGGCGGGCCAGTGTGCCCAGCTCCAGGGCGCCAGGGCTGACTTGCCCGGCTTCCAGTACGTAAGCGGCGAGCAGGGTATCGTCAACAATGCCGGCCAGCCGGATGCCGTGGTTGGCAAAGACATGCTGGTCATATTTGGCATGCTGCAGAATTTTTTGTGGGGTGCGATCTTCCAGCCAGGGCTTGAGTTTGGCCAGCGTGGCAGCAAACGGGAGTTGCGTCGGGCTGTCCGGCCCGTTGTGTGCCAGCGGCAGGTAGGCGGCTTCGCCGGGGGCGACGGCAAAGGAGATGCCGACCAGACGCGCCTGCTGTTCATCCAGGCTGGTGGTTTCCGTATCGAGCGCTACGCGTGAGGCCTGTTGGATTTTTTCCAGCCAGCGCGCCAGCGTGGCGTCATCCAGAATGGTTTCGTAGGCGGCACGATGGCTGCCGTCATCGGTCAGTAAATCAGCTGTCGGGGTGATCGCTGTGGATTCATTTTCTGCGGTACTGGATTCGCCGCCCTGCTGTTCGATGGCTTTGAGCCAGGTTTTAAAACCGTTATGCCGGAAGATATCGCGCAGGGTTTCTGCATCTTCCGGTGTGGCGTCCAGTGCAGTGAGCGGCAAAGGCAGAGGGACATCGGTTTTGACGGTGGCCAGGGTGCGGCCCAGCGGCAGAAAATCCAGATGGGCGCGCAGGTTTTCGCCGGCCACGCCTTTGACATCGGCCGCATGGGCGATCACGCCATCCAGGTCGCCGTAGGTCTGCAGCCATTTGGCAGCAGTTTTTGGGCCGACCTTCTGAACGCCGGGGATGTTGTCGGCGGTATCGCCGACCAAGGCCAGGTAATCGGTGATGTGTGACGGTGCAACGCCAAACTTGGCTTCAACACCCGCGACATCCAGCCGTTCGTTGCTCATGGTGTTGACCAGGGTGGTCTGCGGGGTGACCAGTTGCGCCAGATCCTTGTCGCCGGTTGAAACCACTACGGAGAATCCGGCCGCTTCGGCCTGGCGGGCCAGGGTACCGATGACGTCATCGGCTTCGACACCGCTTTCCATGATCAGTGGCCAACCCAGTGCGCGGACGACGGCATGGATCGGTTCAATCTGCCGGGCCAGGTCTTCCGGCATGGGCGGGCGATGTGCCTTGTATTCGCTGTAGAGCGCATCGCGGAAGGTTGGGCCGCTGGCATCAAAAATACAGGCGCGGTATTCGGCCTTGAAGTCACTGCTCAGCCGCCGTAGCATGGAGATCATGCCGTACAGCGCCCCCGTCGGTTCGCCCGACTGATTGCGCAGGTCAGGGAGTGCATGAAAGGCACGGTACAGGTAGGATGAACCATCAACGAGCAGTAGAGTGGGCATGACAGACCGGGAGGCAAAGAGCGTGAGTGATAATTCTTCAGAGTCGGCGCGGCAGCGGGCGCCTTCTTTTCGGCCGTTCGAGCCGGAAAGTCTGGCTGATCGGGAGTCCTGGAGATTGTTCGGGATTATGGCAGAGTTCGTCGAAGCGACGGATCGTTTGGCCAATGTGCGGCCAGCCGTCACGATCTTTGGCAGCGCCCGGGTTAAGCCTGAGTCGCCGTATTACGAGCTGACGGAAATGATCGCCCGCAAATTGTCGGACACGGGGCTGGGCGTGATCTCCGGCGGCGGCCCCGGCGTGATGGAGGCTGCCAACCGGGGCGCTTTTGAGGGCAAAGGTCCGTCGGTCGGCCTGAATATCCAGTTGCCGCATGAACAGCGCCGTAATCCGTACCAGAACGTTTCTGTGGGCTTCAAGCATTTCTTTGCCCGCAAATACATGTTTGTGCGTTTTGCCATGGCCTATGTGGTGATGCCCGGCGGATTTGGCACGCTGGACGAATTGATGGAGGCGTTGACGCTGATCCAGACGGGTAAAAGTGCCCGTTTCCCGGTCATTCTGGTGGGCAGTGAATTCTGGTCCGGGCTGCTGGATTGGCTCCGGGAGCGCCTGGTTGCGGAGAACATGATTGATGCAGACGATATGAAGCTGATTCAGGTGATTGATGATCCGGATCAGGTGGTTGAGGCGATCTATCGTCATTACGAGACGCGGGGCTTTGCGCCATTGCCGGCAGAACGCGAGCTTTTGCTTAACCTGTAATAAAATCCGTTCATTACTCTGTCTGGATCCGGCATGTCTTTTCATTTCAATACGGCGGTATCAACCGCGCTTCGCACTGGTGTTGTGGCACTGGGCGTTTGTCTGGCTTACCCGGTGCTGGCCCAGACCTCGCCGAATATGCTGCCGCCGCAGGTGGTGACCAATGATCCGGCGTTGCTCAATGCCCAGGCAGAAGCCGAAGAAGATACCAGCGTGACGATTACGCCGGATGATCGCAGCACCTCGGTCCGTACTTACGGGTCTGGTGGCCGCCCGTCTCGTGAAGTCGTTGATCCGCCGATTCTGCCGGCCTATTCCGAATCGCCGCCCGCCGATCCGCAGTCAGTGATTCCTGACGCTGATCCGGTGCGTGGTGACATGGTGCAGCCGCCCATGTGGACCGTCTGGAGCTGGTAATGCCGGGACATCACAACCGCCATCAGCGTCATGCCCCCTGGCAGGACGCGCATATTCCCGAGGAACTGCCACCGATCCGTCATGTAGGCGTTGGACACGGCGTGCAATGGATCTCCGAAGGCTGGTCGCTATTTTTACGCCGTCCGGGGTTGTGGCTGGTCACCGCCTTTTTGCAAACCTTGCTGATTCTGCTGGTGCTGCTGGTGCCGTTGTTGGGCCAGGTGGGAGCGCATCTGCTCATGCCGATTCTCTCGGCCGGGCTGATGGTGGTGGCGCATCGGGTGGACTATAACGAGCCGGTGGCGGTGGCAGATGCCTTTACCGGCTTCAAGGAACATGCGCCCGCCGTCGTGAACGTGGGTGTCTGGTACATGCTCGGCTGGATGTTGATTGTGGCGCTCGGCCTGCTGCTGGGTGGGGGCGCGGCACTGTCCGGCATGGCCGTCGGCATGGAAACGCATTACGCCTGGCTGGGTACCGTTATCAGTGTGTTCGGGATCATTCTGGCAGTGACGATCAGCCTGCTCCTGGTGCTGCCGCTGGTGATGTCTGTTTGGCTGGCGCCACCCCTGGCCGTGTTTCATGATATTCCCGCCATGACGGCGATGAAGCAGTCGTTTCTGGCCAGTTGGCGCAGCCTGCCGGCCTTCATTGTGGCTTTTTTCCTGGTGGCGCTGATGTTGTTCCTGACCAGTCTGACGCTAGGCCTAGCCCTGCTGGTGGTGATTCCGGTCATGGCCGGTGCCACCTATGCCGCCTACCGGGATCTGTTCGAGTTGCCACAGGCCATGGCTGAATCTGCTCCGGCGGCGCCATCGACAATGTCGGAACCCTCGTCTGAAACATCGCATGGCTGAGCCAGCGCCAGTGACCGCTCAACCGCGTATCCAGCTGGCAACCGGCTGGCAGTGGTTTCGTACGGGTTTTGCCCGTTACCGGCGTAATCCGATCCTGATGCTGTTCTGGGTCATGTCGTACTGGACCCTGCTGGGTCTGGTAGGGTTGGTGCCGGTGGCCGGAGATCTGCTGGTGGCCGCGCTGGCACCGGTGTTGCTGGTGGGTGTGCTGACGGGCTGTCGCGCGCTGGACCGCGAAGATATGCCCAGTTTCACCCTGCTTTTTTCGGCATTCCGTGAGCGTCTGCAGCCCTTGATGGGGCTGGGGATTCTGCACTTCCTGCTGACGCTGGGCGTGCTGGGCCTGACAGCACTGGCCGACGGCGGGGTCTTGTTGCAATTCATGGCCCGTTCGACCCTGGGTGGCGCTGAAAATGCGGCGTTGCCGGACCCGGATAACCTGTCGCTGACGGCGCTGCTGATGGCGCTATTGGCCTATCTGCCGGTCATGCTGGCCTTTGCCTATGCCCCGTTGCTCGTGGCCTGGCGTGGTTTTGGTATCAGTAAGGCCCTGTTCTTCAGCCTGATCGCTTCGTGGCGTGCCTGGCCGGGACTGCTGGGTTTGTTGTCCGCAATTGTGGTGTTCGGGGTGCTTCTGCCGTCACTGGTCATGATGCTGCTCCTGGCGTTGGGTGTCGGTGATGCGTTGGTGACCTCCTTGGTCGTCGTGCCGATGATGGCGGTGCTGGCACCGACCGTGGTGTCGGCTTTTCTGAGCAGTTACAACGACGTGTTGCCCGAATTGCCGACCTCCGAGGGCGCCGTGCCGGCGCAAAACGCCTGAAGCTGAGCGGCATTCTGGGTGGGACCTTTGACCCGGTACATATCGGGCATGCGCAGCTGGCGCGTGATGCCTTGCAGGCGTTGAATCTGGATAGCGTGCGTTGTGTGCCAGCCGGTCAGCCCCCGCATCGGACTTTGCCACAGGCTACCGCCGAAGAGCGGTTGGCTATGGTGCGCCTGGCGCTGGGTGAGGAACCGGGTTGCGTGATTGATGATACCGAAATTCGGCAGACGGGTCCCTCATGGACGATTCGGACGCTGGAGCGTTTATGGCAGGTCGAGCCGGAAACCGCGCATGTACTGATTCTCGGGGCGGATGCCTGGCTGGGATTGCCCACCTGGCACCGTTGGCAGGCGCTGCTGAATTTTGCCCATATTGCGGTGGCGAACCGACCTGGCGCTGATCTGGCGCTCGGAGCCATGCCGGTGGCATTGCAGTCTGTCTGGGCGGCAGCACACACCACCGATCTTGCCCGTTTGCGCCAGCAACGTGCAGGTTGTCTGGTTTCGTTTACCATAGCGCCCTGTGAGGTCTCGGCAACGCAGGTGCGACAGCAATTGGCGCAGGGCTTGCCGGTGACCGGGCTGGTCACGCCGGCCGTTGAAAACTATCTTCAGCAGCACCATCTTTATACGCAAACACCGCAGACCGCGCGTTGACGGTTAACGTTGAATCAAGGAATAACATGTCTAAAGCACTCTCGATCAAGAAACTCGAAACCATTGCCGTTGATGCGCTGGAAGACATCAAGGGACGCGACATCATTGTCGTCAACACGACCAAGGTGTCACAGATGTTCGAACGTATCGTCCTGGCCAGCGGTGACTCCAACCGCCAGGTCCGTTCGTTGGCTCGTAACGTGGCGGATAAGGTGCGTGAAGCCGGTGGCGAAGTCCTGTCGGTGGAAGGTGAAGACGGCGGCGAATGGGTGCTGGTTGATCTGGGGCCTGTCGTTGTGCATATCATGCAGCCGACTATCCGCGCGCATTTCGATCTGGAAGGTTTGTGGGGCCAGGGCAAGCCAGCCGGTCATACAGCAGAAAAGGCGGCCAAGAAAGCCGCCAAGAAGCCGGCCAAGTCGGTCGCATTGGTGGATGAGGTCGAGGCGCCGGTTGTGAAGAAAGCGGCTGCGAAAAAATCTGCCACCAAGCCCGCCGCCAAAAAACCGGCGGCCAAAAAGCCCGCGGCTAAAAAGCCCAGTGCCAAGAAGCCGGCATCTCGCGCCAAAAAATCGGCTGAATGAAGCTACACCTGATCAGCGTTGGTCAGCGGTTGCCGGATTGGGCCGCTGACGCCTGTTCGGATTATCTGAAGCGTTTTCCCCGATCACAGCCGATTGTGCTGCACGAAATCAAAGCTGAGCCGCGGACCGGTAATCGGACAGCGCAGCAGATGATGGAAGCGGAAGCGGTGCGCATTGAAGCGGCGATCCCGCAGGGCGCACGCCGTGTGATGCTCGATGAACGGGGTGCCGATCTGACAACGATGGCGCTGGCCAAACGGCTGGAGTATTGGCAAGGTGAGGCACAGGATGTGGCACTGATCATTGGCGGGGCGGATGGTATTGCGCCGGCGTTAAAAGCGACGGCCCATGAAATGATCCGCCTCTCGTCGCTGACGTTACCGCATGCCATGGCACGAGTGCTGTTGGCCGAACAGTTGTACCGGGCGATCACCGTGCTGTCCGGTCATCCCTATCATCGTGAGTAACCCATCCTATGCAGAAGATCTGGCTGGCCTCTAAAAGCCCGCGTCGGGCCGAGCTCCTCAATGGGATGCGTGTGCCCTTTGAGGTGCTGCAGTTTACCGATGAGGCTGGTACGCAGTATGAAGTGGATGAATGCGTTTTTCCAGGGGAGGCACCGCGCGACTATGTGCGCCGTGTGGCCCTGGATAAGGCGCTGCATGCGTTGTCGTATCTGAGGGCGCGCGGTTTGCCCGAGCGTCCTCTACTGTCTGCCGATACCACGGTGGCGCTGGATGATCGCATTCTGGGTAAACCGGCGGATGCCGCGGAAGCTCGGGAAATGCTGGCAGCACTTTCCGGCCAGGACCATGAGGTGTTGACGGCCGTGGTGGTGATAGATGGCCATGACATCCGGCAGGCGCTGTCGGTCAGCCGTGTGCGCTTTATGCCGTTGGATGCGGAGACTATCGAGCGCTATGTCGCTTCCGGGGAGCCATTCGACAAGGCCGGTAGCTATGGCATTCAAGGCCATGCCGGTGTGTTTGTGGCCGAAATGCAGGGCAGCTTTACCGGCATCATGGGTTTGCCCGTGCATGAAACAGCCTCTCTGCTGGAGCCGAGCGGCTACCGTATTTAATTGTCTAGGGCGTGACTTAAACGCGCGTCGAGCAAACGCAGAATCTCTGTGGCCGCGATATCCGCCCCGTTACGTGGCAACGTGGTTGAAACCGGTTGCGACAGCAGCGCATGAAACGCGGATCTCAGATGGCCGCGCATGAGGTCATCTGTGCATAGGGCCGCACAACGTGTGTTGGCGTGCAGCCATGCCAGCAATATTTCCTGTTCTGGCCAATCGGTTCGCGGGACATACAGTAGCGGTATGCCGGCCAGTGCGGCTTCGGTAAACGTGCCGTATCCCGGTTTACAAAGGATGGCATCGCTGGCCGTGAGCAGGTCCGTAAAGCGCAGACCGCTGGCCTCCTGGAGCCAATCGGCATTGATGATGCCTTGCTCAGGTAGGCCGTTGCCGGATAGCTGACGCTGGTTGGCAACCAGAAATGTTATTTCCGTTTGCTCGGGCCACGTTGCCAGTGGCAGCGGGGTTTCGATGCCACCCATACCGATAAGCAACAGGGGGCGTTCGCGTAACGCAGGTGGCAGCAGTGACTTAATCTGGGCCTGCAATTGCGGTCGGGCTTGTGTGCTGATGGCCGCCACCGGCGGCACAATGCACTCCCGCCGCCCGCGCATGGGCATGCCCGGTGTGAGCCGGATGGCCAGGCAGGTATGGTCGTAAATGTGCCGCAGGCGGGAGAGCACGGGGTGTGCGTCATCCAGCTCTGCAAAATAATGTGTCGCCAGATCTGCCCAGTTCAGTGAGCTCATGGCCACGTCCGGTATGCCAAGCGATTGGGCGGCCGCCAGTGGCAGTTCTCCGACATCGCTGAGCACCAGATCCGGTTGGACGTTGCGCACGACATCGCAGGCAATACTCAGATGCGCTGACCAGGCCGCTTCCCGTGCCCGGTATTTGGCCCAGCTACCGGGGATGTCGACCCGCAGGGCGTCGTGCATGACAAAACCGATGTCACAAGGCTGTCGGATGTGTTGAAACGCGCCGGGGATTCTGCGTTGTAAGGTCTGGGTCGGCAAATCGCTCCAGACCACGAGTTGCAGATGGGGTAGTGCCCGCTGTAATGCCTGACAGACCGGTGCGGCCTGCCCCAGATGCCCCAGACCGTGGGCACTGATGGCCACTAGCAGTCTGGGGGAGTGGCTCATGGCTATTTAGCGATCCACCCGGGTTGCCGAGAGGGAGGCGGCAATCATTTCGTCGGATGGCACGTCATGCAGTCTGGCCAGGAAGGCACCCGCGCAGTCGGCCGACCATTCGGGCGTGGTCATCCAGACGATGTGACCATCGCCTCGGGCAACCTCGACCGGTTCCTGTTCGCGGCCGCGCATGGCGGTGACTTGCAGAATGCGGTTGCCGGTCGGGTGAATCACTTCCAACCAGTCGCCGACCGAAAATTTGTTTCTGACTTCGACGCGGAGTGCCTGACGCGCCGTATCCCACTCGGTAATGCCGACATACTGGCTACGACCGGATTCGGAGTAGCCGCGCAGATAGTTCTGGGTGTCGGCATCATGGTGACGCTGGTAGAAACCATCGGTATAGCCGCGGTTGGCGAGCCCTTCCAGTTCGCCGATGAGCAGCGGGTTGAATGCGCGACCGGCTTTGGCATCCTCAATGGCGCGGCGATAGGCCTGACAGGTCCGGGCCACGTAGTAGGGCGATTTGGTGCGGCCTTCGATCTTGAGCGAATCCACACCGATCTCGATCAGACGCTGCACGTGCTCAATGGCTCGCAGGTCTCGGGAGTTCAAGATATAGGTGCCATGCTCATCTTCTTCGATGGGCATCAGTTCGCCGGGGCGATTGGCTTCTTCAACGACCAGTGGCGGGAAGTTGCTGCCGGTCAGACCGGGTGTGGCTTCGGCCTCCGTATCAGGCTTGAGCTTGTAGTCCCAGCGGCAGGAGTTGGTGCAGGTGCCCTGGTTCGGGTCACGGTGGTTGAAGTAGCCGGAGAGGAGGCAGCGGCCGGAATAGGCAATACACAGGGCGCCGTGGACAAAGACTTCCAGTTCCATCTCCGGACACTGCTGGCGGATCTCGGCCACTTCATCCAGCGACAGTTCGCGCGACAGAATGACGCGCTTGATGCCCATCTTGCCCCAGAAGCGCACGCTCGCCCAGTTGACGGTATTCGCCTGCACAGACAGGTGGACCGGCACTTCCGGAAACCGATCACGAATCATGTCGATGAGGCCGGGGTCGGCCATGATCAGCGCATCTGGTTTCAGGGCAACGACGGGGGCCATGTCATCCAGGTAGGTTTTGAGCTTGGCGTTATGCGGCGAGATGTTGCTCACCACATAAAAGGCTTTTTGCCGGGCGTGGGCTTCGTCAATGCCTTCCTTGAGGGCTTCGAGCGTGCTGAACTCGTTATTGCGGACCCGCAGGCTGTAACGGGGTTGTCCGGCATAGACCGCATCGGCGCCAAAGGCAAAGGCGGTGCGCATCATGGCTAAGGATCCGGCGGGGGCAAGCAGTTCGGTTGAGGTTGGCATAGTAGAATCCGGTTATTCACCGGCAGTAATCATCAGTCAGGCGCACATTCTACCTATGGCCGAAAGCATCCTCATCAATTTCACACCGCAGGAAACCCGGGTGGCGATTCTCGAGCAGGGCATTGTTCAGGAACTGCACGTTGAACGCCATGCTACGCGGGGTCTGGTCGGTAATATCTACCTGGGCCGGGTGGTCCGAATTCTGCCGGGCATGCAATCGGCCTTTGTGGATATCGGTCTGGAGCGTACAGCCTTTCTGCATGTGGCGGATATCTGGCAAGCCCGTATTGGTGAGGTTGCCAATCGGGAAAGCCGCCCGATTGAGGAGGTGCTCAGCGAAGGACAGACGCTGCTGGTACAGGTGATTAAGGATCCGATCGGCACCAAGGGAGCCCGGTTGTCGACGCAGGCGTCGATTGCCGGCAGGATGCTGGTATATCTGCCGCAGGAAAAGCATATCGGGATTTCGCAGCGTATTGATGAGGCCGAACGGGAGGTGTTGCGTGAGCGGCTCACCCGTCTGGTGCCGGCAGATGAGGCGGGGGGCTTTATTCTGCGGACGATTGCCGAAACGGCAGATGACCATGCGTTGCAGGAAGACATTACCTACCTGCGCAAACTGTGGACGGATCTGAAGCAGCAGATGACCACGTCACCGGTGCCGGGCCTGATTTATCAAGACCTCTCATTAGCACAACGGGTGCTGCGTGATTTTGCCAATCCGGAAACCGAACGCATTCTGGTGGACTCACGCGAGACCTTCCAGAAGCTACAGGAGTTTGCCGCGGTCTATATGCCGGGGATCAGTGGTTTGCTGGAGCACTACAACGAGGATCGTACCCTTTTCGACCTATATGGCGTGGAAGAAGAAATTCAGCGTGCGTTGTCGCGCCGGGTGGGTCTGAAGTCGGGTGGTTATCTGATTATCGATCAGACGGAAGCCATGACTACGGTGGATGTGAATACCGGCGCTTTTGTCGGTGTCCGTAACTTCGACGAAACGATTTTCAAGACGAATCTGGAAGCGGCTCAGGCCATTGCCCGTCAGCTGCGATTGCGCAATCTGGGCGGCATCATCATTCTCGATTTCATCGATATGGATCAGCCCGAGCATCAGGAGGCCGTACTGGCCGAGCTGAACAAATGCCTGAGCCGCGACCACATGCGCATGACGGTCAACGGCTTTACGGCGCTGGGGCTTGTGGAAATGACGCGTAAACGGACACGAGAGTCGCTGGCGCGCATTCTGTGCGAAACCTGTCCGACCTGCGATGGTCGTGGCCAGGTGAAGACGGCACGCACCGTCTGTTACGAAATTTTGCGCGAACTGGTCCGCGAATCCCGACAATTCGTGGCGCGGGAGTACCGGGTGATCGCCAGCCAGAAAGTGGTTGACCTTTTCCTGGAAGAGGAGGAGCAGGCGCTGGCGATGGCTTCGGACTTTATCGGCAAACCGATCTCGTTGCAGGGGGAGTCAGGCTACGGCCCAGAGCAGCACGATATCGTATTGCTCTGAATCATGGTGCTGGGTGTTCGGCCTAGAGTCCTCTAGACCAGGCCGGCCTCAGGTTCGCGATTTCAGGCGTATTAATTGCCGTCGTCACCTGGTTCAGCAAACGTTCTTTGTCTGCCCCAAGCGTGCCTTTGAGGATGAGCCAGTTTGATGCATGGTCAGAGCGGAAGACTGTGCGCTTAAGTTCAAGCATGGATAAAAATCGTTCCATTTCTTGGAACAGGTCGCGTTGAGTTAGTGGCGTCCATTCCGGAAAGGTCTGTCGAAAGCGCTGCTCACCGTTCGGCAGGCTCACGACAAGCGTTGCCAGAAATTCGGGTTGAGCGGCGTTGACCAGCCGGGCAGAATTTTCTGCGTGCTGTCGTGTATAAATCTGGCCGCCAAGACCATTTAGAATCATCACAGAGCGTTTAATGCCTGCCTGAGCCAGCTTGTCTAGTGCATCTAGTGTGCTGGACTGTGTTTCCCCTTTTTTTACGCGCTCAAGCACTAAGTCATCGCCGGATTCGGCGCCCACATAGACCAGTGATAAGCCGGCATGACGTAGTTCGGCGATTTCAGATGGGCTCTTTTTTCGCAGGTTTCTGGGGAGGCAATAAGACGAGATGCGGTGAACGTGAGGCAGGTGGGTTCGAATCGCTTGCAGGATATTCAGTAACCGTCGCGTGGGTAGAACTAATGCGTCACCATCGGCAAGAAATACGCGATGAATCCGGCGGCCAGCGTGTTGGCCAATCGCAACAATCTGGTCGAGAATCTCCGATTCTTCGGCTGCCCGAAATGCCTTTTGGGGCGCGGTGTACATGTCGCAGAACGTGCAATGATTCCAGGAACAACCATTAGTCACTTGCAGAATAAGCGATTCGGCTTCGCTAGGCGGCCTGAAAACAGGTTCTATATAGTTTAGGCGCATGTTTTTTACCGCCCATTGTCTGACGGATGGGTTCGCCCCACTTGAAAAGAGATGGGGTTGGTGGGGATCGCGCCCAGCAGTGCACCAAACGAAACGACCGCTATGCCGACAATGACGACCCAGGATAAACTTTCGGCAAGGATGAAGTAACCGCCAATAGCGGAAAACCCTGGGACGAGTGCGAGCATCATGGAGGCTTCGCAGGCGCCGATTTTATGGGTCGCGTAGCTGAACATGCCGGCTGCAAGTAGGGCCGCCACCATGCCTTGATAGATCGCCTGCAGCATCAGGTCTGGCCATGGAGCGGATTCGATGCCTTTAGGAAGCCAGAGCAAATAAACGGGCATGTAGCAGAGCAGCGCAAAGGTGGCGATCCCACAAATGCCCAAAAGCGGTTTGATATGCCAGCGCCGGATAAGAACGCCAAAGATAGCCCAGCATAATGCTGCCGAAAGGAAGAGCAGGTCGCCTCGCCACTGCCCGGCGATTTGATGGTTGACTAGGCTGTCAAAAGCAATCATAACCAAGCCACAGGTGGAAATGAGTAGGGCAATGAGTGTGTGACGCGATAGCCGGAAACCTGAAAGAATGGCAACGATGATGACGGTCCAGAACGGGATGCCACCGTTCACGAAAACACCGGCATGCGCACTGGGTGCAAACGAGAAACCTGAGTACACGAAGAGCCCGTAACCGAGGCCACCGAAAAGCGACAGTGCCATATATTTCGGCCAATCTTTGTATGGGACGAATTTGATAAAGAGTGGCAGAGTCAGGAGTCCAGAAACACCGAATCGCATTGCGGCGAGATCAAAAGGGGTAAAAATTCCCTTTGCGCCGAAACGTGACACGATGTTGAAGCCGCTCCAGCAGATCACGACAACCAGCGCAGCCAGCAGTCCTTTGGTTTGGTCGGGCAGTTTGGTCAGAGGCACTTTAATTGAATACGTCAGGCAGTGACGTGGATTTCATCACCTTGGTGTCAACGCAAACCAGGTGAAATGTTGCCGTGACCAGCAGGTTCGCTTCGTCGTCGAGGGCCGTGTTGGGCAGCATGTTTGAACGATATATCTTCTGTACCAACGTTAACTGACTGCGCCCTTTGTGTGTTACTTCATGGCTGAAGTGCAGTTGGTCATTCAGACGACCCGGCTGATGAAACGACAGCGTAGTTTCTCGGATGACCAGCACATGTCCAAGTTTGCCTTCGAGTTCTGTGGGGCCGGCACCAAGTCTATCCAGCCATTCTGTCCGACTACGCTCACAGAATTCGAGATAGCGTGCATGGTGGATAACACCTGCTGCATCGGTATCGGCGTAGCAGGCACGGATATGAAAATGGTCGAGAATCATAGTGGTGTGTGTCAGGTGGGTTCGCTGTTGAGCGTGGTCCAGGTCACCTGCGCCAGAAACAGGTAACCTGAACCGTAAACAGTTTTGATGATTTCCTGGGACTTCGCATCAGTTTCCAGTTTCTTTCGCAGCCGGGAGATGCGAATGTCGACGCTACGGTCGTTAGGACCGATGTCGCGATGGCCGATGAGGCGTTCACGTTGCAAAATGCGGTTGGGGTTCTTGACGAAGACTTTCAGAAGCTCGGCCTCTGCGGTGCTTAAAACGATTTCAGCCTGACCGTCGGCGCTGAGGGTGTTGTTGGCCAGATTAAACTTCCATTGATGAAAGCTGGCAACCTCTTGCTGGGCACGTCTCTGCGGCGATTCTGCATGCCGGCGCACCACTGATTTCACACGGGCGACCAGTTCCCTTGGATCAAAGGGTTTCACCATGTAGTCATCCGCCCCTATTTCTAACCCCATGACCTTGTCACTGACATGTGAGCGTCCTGTCAGGATGAGAACACCGGCTGAAGAATTTGTTTTGATTTCGCGCACAAGATCCATGCCGTCGATATCAGGTAACCCTAGGTCGACAATACACAATGCGGGCGCTGAAAGTTTGAGTTTGCGTTTAAACTCCGCAGCAGTACGTGCTGATTCACAATGAAAACCATAGTCAGCAAGATAGCTGGCGATGCTGCTGGCGATTTGTTGATCATCATCAACAATAAGTATGCGTGAAGTGGATGGATTCAACATGGTGCTAGGCCTGGCCGAGTGCAATGGCAAGTTCGTGTTTTGAAAAAGGTTTGTTGAGGCTGATGAATTCACCTTCATAGCCGGAGTTGTCTTTAAGGAGGTCTTCAAAGCCACTCATGATGATGATGTGGAGCTGCGGGCGCAGTGATTTAACATCACGTGCCATGTCCCGGCCATTACGGCTGCCCGGCATAATGACATCCGTCACCACGATGGCGATATCTTGAATATTGCGCACTAGCTCAAGCGCGTGTGCGGCATTATCGGCTTCGAGAACGGGGTGCCCCAGATCGAGCAGTTGGTTACGTATCACCTGACGTACATCGGGGTCGTCTTCAACCAAAAGCACAAGCTGACCGCTTCGAGAGATGACGGTTTCAGCATTGTTCAGTGCTTGTTCTTCGGGAGCTTCATGGTGTACAGGCAAGGCCAGACTCATGACCGTGCCTTTGTCTGGTTCGCTCCTGACCAT
>CAYLWV010000003.1:20886-51227 GCA_964387485.1 uncultured Dechloromonas sp.
AAATTGAGCAGTGCGTTTTCTAGTTGGTGGGCATCAATCCGGGCGATGAGAGGCTCATGATTGAACGCAAGGGTGAGCGTGATGCGTGACGATAGTGATCGCTGTAGTAGCGGGGTAATGTCTTCGACCAAGTTGCGAATATTGATGACGAAGGGGCGCAGGGGCTGCTGCCGGGAGAAGGATAGAAGTCGTTGAACCAGCTGTGCGCCACGTTTGCCAGCTTCAAGAGCGGGTTCTACTAGGTTGAGAATGGCAGGATTCGCGTTAGCCTGCTCTTTAAGAATAGACAGATTGCCGACTACGATGGTGAGTAGGTTGTTGAAGTCATGGGCAATGCCACTGCTGAGCTGTCCGATGGCCTCCATCTTCTGGGCCTGTACGAGTGCCGCCTGCATGCGCTTTTGTTCACTAATATCGAACGACAGTACAAAGCAGCCTACAACATGACCATCCTTGTTTATTTCCGGCACTAGGGAACTGCGTGCGTAGACCTTTTCGCCATTACGAATCATGGCGTATTCGTATGTGACCTGCTCTCCAGAAAGTGCGCGGGCAATGTGATGTTTGACACTATCCTGAGCGCGAATGCCGATGATGTTGTGAATCGAGTTACCGATGACTTCATCGGCCGTCTTGTTGAACCAGTTGCAGTAGCCAAGATTGGCGTAACGGTAGGTCTGGCTGCTGTCAAAGTAGGCAATGAGGGCCGGAATCGTGTCCGTGATCAACCGCATCTGGCTTTCGCTGCGGCGTAGAGCCTCTGTTCGTCGTACGACCCGTTGTTCAAGTTCAGAATTCTGTTCTTTGATCAGGTTTTCGTAGCGGCGTTGTTCGGTAATGTCTGTATAGAGTGTGATAAAGCCGCGGTGAGGCAATGGTTCGCCGTGGATGCGCAAAATGCGGCCATCGGGTCTGGTGCGTTCGAAATTGTGCGGTTGTGTATTGCGCGCGGCATCGACTCTAGCCTTGATCTGTACTTCGGCATCACCTTCGCCATACTCACCCCGCTCGGCGTTGTAGCGGATAAATGATTCGAAATCTGCCCCGACAAAGGCCAAGCTGGCTGGGAAATCTAATAGACGTAGGAATGGTTCGTTCCAAGCAACCATTTTGAGTTCGGAATCAAAGACCGTGATGCCTTGATCTAAAAGATGTAGGCCAGCTTCTATCTGATCTAAACGGCTGTTTTGGTCCATGATGAGACGATAAGGCTTGAAATGGCTTGTGCAGTGCGCAGAGGCACAGACTTTAACAAGTTCTAGTGTAGCTGCAATAAAAGCGCCACCGTTGAAAACATTCGTTACATTTCTGTAAGCCTGCGGTTACAAAACTTTGTCATTCTGTGGTCATAGCCGCAAAGACGGAAAAAACTAATAAATACAGAGACATTCCAGAAACATAAAGGAGATAGGCCGTGGGATCCATATACGATCAGGGGCTGGATAAGAATCCGGCAAACTATGTATCGCTGTCGCCGCTGAGTTTTTTGCGCCGCTCGGCCATGGTTTACCCGAAACGCATTTCGATTATTCAGGATAATAAGCAATATACGTGGGCAGAAACCTACGAACGTGTGAAACGTTTTGCATCGGCGTTAACCCGGCTGGGTATTGGCAAAAACGATACAGTGGCCTGCATGCTGCCTAATATTGCCGCCATGTACGAAGCGCATTTCGCGGTGCCCATGGCTGGCGCGGTAGTTAACACCTTGAATACCCGTCTGGATGCCGAAGCGATTGCCTTTCAGCTGCAGCATGGTGAGGCCAAGGTGCTGTTGACGGATCCTGAATTTGCGAAAGTGATTAAAGGTGCGCTGGATCTGTTGCCTGGCAAGAAGCCGATTGTCATTGACGTGATGGATGCTGAATACGAGAGCCAGGAACGTGTCGGTACGCTGGATTACGATCAGCTGCTGGCTGACGGCGATGCAAAATACAACTGGAGCCTGCCTGAAGATGAGTGGGATCCGATTGCACTTAACTACACTTCGGGTACCACCGGTAATCCTAAAGGCGTGGTTTACCATCATCGTGGCGCTTATCTGAATGCCGTTTCGAATGTGGTGTCGTGGGGCATGCCACCGCATGCGGTTTACCTGTGGACACTTCCCATGTTCCACTGCAACGGTTGGTGCTTCCCATGGACCATGGCAGTTAATGCCGGCGTGAGCGTCTGTTTGCGCAAAGTCGACCCGGCCAAAATCTTTGAACTGATCAAAGAACACCGCATTACGCATATGTGCGGTGCACCGATTGTGTACGGCATGCTGATTAATGCACCGGAATCTTGTCGTGCAGGGCTAAATCACAAGATTAATGGCCTAATCGCTGGCGCTGCGCCACCGGCCGCCATTATTGAAGGCTGCGAGAAGATGGGGTTCGATATCACCCACGTCTATGGCCTCACCGAAACCTACGGGCCAGCCTCTGTTTGCGCCAAACAGCCAGAATGGGATGTGCTGTCGCTGGAGTTTCGTGCGGCCCGTAACGGTCGACAGGGGGTGAATTATCACCTGCAGGAAGCCGTGACCGTTCTGGATCCGGAAACGATGTTGCCCGTGCCCTGGGATGGTGAGACCGTGGGTGAAATCATGTTCCGTGGCAACGTGGTGATGAAGGGCTACCTCAAGAATACTGAAGCTACGGCCGAAGCGTTTGCGGGAGGGTGGTTCCATACCGGCGATCTGGCCGTCGTGCACAGCGACGGTTACGTCAAGATCAAGGACCGTTCCAAAGATGTGATTATTTCTGGTGGCGAGAATATCTCTTCGCTGGAAGTGGAAGAAGTGCTATTCCGTCATCCGGCTGTGAATATAGCCGCAGTCGTTGCTAAGCCAGACGACAAATGGGGTGAAGTGCCTTGTGCGTATGTCGAACTTCGTCCGGGTGCAACCGCTACCGAAGCAGAAGTCATTGAATTCT
The DNA here is from genome assembly GCA_964387485.1 of uncultured Dechloromonas sp. Taxonomy (GTDB): domain Bacteria; phylum Pseudomonadota; class Gammaproteobacteria; order Burkholderiales; family Rhodocyclaceae; genus Fluviibacter. Next base: position 23,808 of record CAYLWV010000003.1, read on the forward strand.
GCCGCGAACATCTGGCACGCTTTAAAGTGCCTAAGAAGGTGATCTTCATCGAAATTCCGAAGACCTCCACTGGTAAAGTTCAAAAATTCCGGTTGCGCGAGCTGGCCAAGTCCGCGTCTGCCATTGAATAACCCCAAGTGCTCCAGGAGTTGCTATGAAAGTACTGGTACCGGTCAAACGCGTTATCGATTACAACGTTAAGGTACGTGTGAAAGCCGATGAGACGGATGTCGATCTGGCTAACGTGAAGATGTCGATGAATCCGTTTGATGAAATCGCTGTTGAAGAAGCGGTACGCCTCAAAGAAAAAGGGATTGTGACAGAAGTGGTTGCCGTGTCGTGTGGACCGGCCGCATGCCAGGACACGTTGCGCTCGGCTATGGCGATGGGCGCTGATCGGGGCATTCTGGTTGAAAGCAACGATGAGCTGCAGCCACTGGCTGTGGCCAAGCTGCTCAAAGCGGTTTGTGAGAAGGAAAACCCATCGTTGGTGATCTGCGGCAAACAGGCCATTGACGATGATTCAAATCAGACGGGACAGATGCTGGCCGCACTGATGGATTGGCCGCAGGCCACCTTTGCGTCAAAAGTCGAACTGGCTGGTGACAAAGTGACCGTGACGCGCGAAATTGATGGCGGTCTGGAAACATTGGCCATGTCGTTGCCAGCCGTTGTGACAACCGACTTGCGCTTGAACGAACCGCGTTATGCCACATTGCCGAACATCATGAAGGCGAAGAAAAAGCCGCTGGATACCATGGCCGCAGATAGTCTGGGTGTGGATACGCAGCCGCGTTTAAAGACCATTAAGGTCAGCGAGCCACCGAAGCGTGCCGGTGGCGTTAAGGTGGCCGATGTGGCCGATCTACTCAACAAGCTTCGTAACGAAGCCAAAGTGATTTAAGGAGAGATCATGGCTGTTCTGGTCCTTGCTGAACACGATAATAAGTCGCTGAAAGCGGCGTCCCTTAATACCATTGCGGCCGCGACTAAGTTGTCGGCCGATGTGGATGTGCTCGTCGCCGGCGAAGGCTGTGCGGAGATCGCCGCCAAGGTTGCCGCCCTGCAGGGTGTGAAACGCGTTCTGGTGGTCGACAACGCGGCCTACGGCGATCAGGCTGCTGAGCCGTTGGCGAAACTCGTGGTTGCGGTGGCTGCTAACTATAGCCATCTTCTTGCGCCCTCAAGCAGTTATGGCAAAAACACGATGCCACGCGTCGCCGCGTTACTCGATGTGGCACAAATTTCCGACATTGTGGGTGTCGTGAGCGAAGATACCTTTGTTCGCCCCATCTATGCGGGCAATGCACTGGCTACGGTCGTATCGTCGGATGCCAAGAAGGTCATTACCGTTCGTTCGACGGCTTTTGACCCGGTGACTGAAGGTGGCAGCGCTGCCGTTGAAAACGCGGCTGTGGCTGACAGCGGTAAAAAATCGGATCTGGTGGGCCGGGAGCTGACTAAGTCGGAACGTCCTGAACTTGGCGCAGCGAAGGTAGTCGTATCCGGTGGCCGTGGTTTGGGCAGTGGTGAAAACTTTAAATCGATCATGGAACCGCTGGCCGACAAACTGGGTGCCGCCATTGGTGCTTCTCGTGCGGCAGTTGATGCCGGCTTTGTCTCCAATGATTGCCAGGTCGGTCAAACGGGCAAGATTGTTGCGCCACAACTCTACATTGCTGTGGGTATGTCCGGTGCAATCCAGCATCTGGCCGGCATGAAAGATTCGAAGATCATTGTGGCCATCAATAAAGATCCGGATGCGCCGATCTTCCAGGTAGCCGATTACGGTTTGGTGGCCGACCTCTTTGAGGCCGTGCCGCAATTAACATCGTCACTGTAAACGACAACAACTGCATCATTCTTTTCAGGTATTACGGAGTTTTACGATGAGTACTTATATTGCCCCCGTCCGCGACATGCAGTTTGTACTGAATGAACTGGCAGGTCTTGAGGCTGTAACCCTGTTGCCCGGTTATGAAGAAAGCTCGCCGGACCTGGTGGAAGCCATCATGGATGAGGCAGGCAAGTTCGCTTCGGAAGTGATTGATCCGATCAACCCGGTAGGCGACCGCCAGGGTTGTACCTGGAAAGATGGTGAAGTGACAGCCGCCGATGGCTACAAAGACGCCTACAAGCTTTTCGTAGAAACGGGCTGGAATGCCATGCCATGTTCAACCGAGTTCGGCGGCCAGGGGCTGCCGACGCTGGTTTCGACCGCCGTACAGGAAATGTGGAAGTCAGCCAGCATCTCTTTTGCGCTGTGTCCGATGCTGACGACAGGTGCCATTGAAGCGATTGCGCATCATGGCTCGGATGAACTCAAGAACACCTATCTGCCGAAAATGGTGGAAGGCGTCTGGACTGGTACGATGAACCTGACCGAACCGCAGGCCGGTTCGGATCTGAGTGCCGTGCGTTCCAAAGCCGTGCCGCAGGATGATGGTACTTATCGTATTACCGGCACCAAAATCTTCATCACCTGGGGTGAGCACGATATGGCGGAGAACATCATCCACCTCGTGCTGGCACGCTTGCCGGATGCGCCTCCGGGGGTGAAGGGCATTTCCCTGTTCGTGGCGCCGAAGTATCTGGTGAATGCCGATGGCAGCCTCGGTGCACGCAACGACCTGGTCTGTGCCTCGATCGAACACAAGATGGGTATTCACGGTAGCGCGACGGCCGTCATGTCGTTCGGTGAAAATGATGGCGCGATCGGTTATCTGGTCGGCGAAGCCAATAAAGGCCTCGGCTACATGTTCACGATGATGAACCATGCCCGTCTGAACGTTGGCTTGGAAGGCGTTGGCGTTTCGGAGCGTGCCTATCAGCATGCGCTGGCATACGCCCGTGAACGTATTCAGGGCGCGCCGATTGGTGACAAGTCCGGTGTGGCCAAGCCGATCATCCATCACCCGGATGTGCGTCGCATGCTCATGGATATGAAGTCGCGTACCGAAGCGATGCGCGCGCTGGCCTACTGGGTTGCCGCTCAGATGGATCATGCGCACAACAATCCGGATGCCGCCAAGGCTAAGGAAGCGCAGGCGATGGTCGATTTCCTCACGCCGGTCGTGAAGGGCTGGTGTACCGAGAGCAGCGTCGAGATTACCTCGACCGGTATCCAGGTGCATGGCGGCATGGGTTTCATCGAAGAAACCGGTGCCTGCCAATATATGCGCGACTCGCGTATCACCCCGATTTACGAGGGCACGACAGCGATTCAGGCCAACGACCTGGTGGGCCGTAAGCTGGCGAAGGACAAGGATGAAGCCGGGAAGACCGGTGTCGGCGCCGCCGCATTGGTTGCCAAGATCCAGGCGACGGTTGCCGAACTGAACCAAGATGCCAAGCTTGGCGATCTCGGCCAACAACTTGGTGCCGCACTGGCACAGTTCGACGAGGCGACGCAATGGCTGCTCGCCAACTACGATAGCAATCCGCAAGCCGCACTGGCGGGCGCGGTACCGTATTTGTTCCTGACTGGCGTGGTCACTGGTGGCTGGTTGATGGCGCGTGCCGCACAGATTGCGCAACAACATCTGGATAGTGGCAGTGCCGACGACTTCTACAAGGCCAAGTTGGCGACCGCACGTTATTTTGCCGCGCATCAGCTGCCGAAGGCCACCGCTTATGCGGCTGAGGTCACAGAAGGCAGCGCCTCGGTGCTGTCGCTTGAAGAATCCCTGTTCTAAGGAATCGCTCTATGCGTACTGATCGCGAATCGATGGAGTATGACGTCGTTATCGTCGGCGCCGGTCCGTCCGGCCTGACGGCGGCGATTCGTCTGAAGCAGCGTGCCGCCGAAAGCGGTCGCGACATCAGTGTTTGCCTGATCGAGAAGGGTTCGGAAGTCGGTGCTCATATCCTGTCGGGCGCCGTGATTGAACCGCGTGTCCTCAATGAACTGTTGCCGGAATGGCGTGACATGGGTGCGCCGTTGCTGACCGAAGCGAAGGACGATGAGTTCCTGCTGCTCTCAGAAACAGGGGCGCGCAAACTACCCACGCCGCCACAGATGCATAACGAAGGCAATTACATTGTCAGCCTCGGCAAGGTTTGCCGCTGGCTCGGCGAACAGGCCGAAGCTCTGGGTGTGGAAATCTATCCAGGTTTTGCGGCGGCCGAAGTGCTTTACAACGACGATGGTTCAGTCAAAGGCGTAGCCACCGGCGACATGGGCGTCGGTAAGGACGGTGAGCAAACTGGTAACTACCAGCCCGGCATGGAATTGCACGCCAAGCAGACGATCTTCGCCGAAGGCTGCCGTGGTTCCCTGACCAAGGAGCTGTTCAAGAGGTTCAACCTGCGTGACGGTGTTGATCCGCAAACCTACGGGATTGGTATCAAAGAGCTGTGGGAAGTGCCCCCCGAGCAGCACAAACCGGGCCTGATTATCCATACGGCGGGTTGGCCGTTGCCGTCGGACACCTATGGTGGATCGTTCCTTTACCACCTGGAAGACAACATGGTGGCCGTTGGTTTTGTGGTCGGTCTCGATTACAAGAACCCCTGGTTGTCGCCGTACGAAGAATTCCAGCGCTATAAGACGCACCCTACGATCCGCAAGCACCTGGAAGGTGGCCGTCGCATCTCGTATGGCGCCCGCGCGCTCTCCGAAGGCGGATTCCAGTCGCTGCCCAAACTGACGTTCCCGGGTGGCTTACTGGTGGGCGATACAGCCGGTTTCCTGAATGTGCCCAAGATCAAGGGTACGCACATGGCCATGCAGTCGGCCATGGTGGCGGCCGATGCCGTGTTTGATCTGCTCGGCGTTGACGCAAACTCGGAAAACCCGCAGAACGAAGCGATGGCTTATCCCGAAGCGCTCAAGAAAACCTGGTTGTGGGACGAGCTTCACAGTGTTCGCAACATTCGGCCCGCTTTCAAGTGGGGGCTGTGGGGTGGTCTCGCTTACGGTGCCATCGACACCTATCTGTTCCGTGGCAAAGCGCCATGGACCATGCGTCATCATGCAGACCACGATCAGCTACAGCCGAAGACGCAAGCCAAACAGATCAATTATCCGAAGCCGGATGGCGTATTGACCTTCGACCGCTTGTCCTCGGTGTTCTTGTCGAGCACCAACCATGAGGAAAACCAGCGTTGCCATCTGCAGTTGCAGAACGCGGAGGTGGCGATGAGCGTTAATTTTGCGCGCTATGGTTCACCAGAAACGCGTTATTGCCCGGCCAGTGTATATGAAATCGTCGGCGAAGAAGCGGGAACGCCGAAACTGCAGATTAACGCGCAGAACTGTCTGCATTGCAAAACCTGCGACATCAAGGATCCGACCCAGAACATTAACTGGACGGTGCCCGAAGGTGGCGGTGGCCCGAATTATTCAACCATGTAATACGGAAATAAGCGAAAGATTATGAGCACAGAACTCGGTTTTACGATTGATCAGATGGAAGTTGGCATGACGCGTAGTTATGCCAAAACGATCACCGAAACAGACATCATCATGTTTGCCGCCGCCTCGGGCGATATCAATCCTGTCCACTTGAATCAGGAATATGCCGAAAAGACCATGTTCGGTGGGCGCATTGCTCACGGCATCCTATCGGCTGGCCTGGTGTCTGCCTGTATTGCCAACAAGCTACCGGGTGCAGGAACAATTTATCTCGGACAGACCTTGAAGTTCAAGGCGCCGGTTCGCCCCGGCGACACCGTTACTGCGATCGTTACTGTGAAGTCACTTGATCCGGAAAAAAACCGTGTCGTGCTTGATACGGTGTGTCAGGTCGCCGGCAAAACAGTTCTAGAAGGCGAAGCCACCGTTTTAGCACCAAAACAGTAAGACAAGTAGTTACAAAACCAAAGGAGAGAGAAGTGTCAGATAAAGCTCTGTACGAAAAGATTCGCAAGAATCCAAAATTCGCACAGCTCTGTCAGGAGCGGGGTCGTTTTTCCCTGATTCTGTCATTGATTGTGCTGGTTCCCTATTACACCTTCATGATGACGGTGGCCTTTAATCCGGCGTTTTTCGCTGAACATTTCGGTGACAGTGCGATCCTCACGATCGGCTGGCCAATCGGTGCCGTTATCATTATCGGGTCCTGGCTGCTGACGGGTGTTTACATCCGTCGTGCTAACGGTGCCTTTGAAGATCTGAATGAAGAGATTATCGCGGAGGCCCGCAAATGAGTCTGGCAAAACACCTTAAATCAATCGGCTTTGCTGCACTCGCATTGTTGCCATCGCTTGTTCTGGCTGCAGCCGCGAGTGACGGCCCTGTCGAGAAGCAACCGGTGAATGTGTCGGCGATCGCCATGTTTGTCGTCTTTGTGCTGCTGACACTGGGCATTACCTACTGGGCTGCTTCGCGCACCAAGTCGACCGCTGATTTCTATACAGCGGGCGGCGGTATCAGTGGCTTCCAGAATGGCTTGGCTATTGCTGGTGACTATATGTCAGCTGCAACTCTGCTGGGTTTGTCTAGCCTGATTTACGCGCGTGGATTTGATGGTTTTATCTATACCATCAGCTTCTTTGTGGGCTGGCCGATCATTCTGTTTATTCTGGCAGAGCGTTTGCGTAACCTCGGCAAGTTCACTTTTGCTGATATCGCCTCGTTCCGTTTGGATCAGACCAAAATCCGTACTTTTGCAGCCTTTGGTTCGTTGACGGTCGTGTTCTTCTATCTGATCGTTCAGATGGTCGGTGCGGGTCAGCTGATTCAACTGCTATTCGGTCTGGAATATAACTTTGCCGTTGTTCTGGTGGGCGTGCTGATGATTGTCTATGTGACCTTCGGTGGCATGGTTGCTACGACCTGGGTACAGATCATCAAAGCCTGTTTGCTGCTCTTTGGCGGCACCGTACTGATGCTGCTGACGTTCAATTACTTTGGCTTTTCGTTTGACAATCTGTTTGCCAAGGCGGTTGAGTCGAGCAAGCTGGGCACCAAGCTGATGGAGCCAGGTAAGCTGCTGGCCGATCCTGTTTCGGCGGTATCACTGTCGCTGGGTCTGCTGTTTGGTACTGCTGCCCTACCGCACATCCTGATGCGCTTCTTCACTGTGCCGAATGCCAAAGAAGCACGTAAGTCGGTGTTTGTCGCAACAGGCTTTATTGGGTTCTTCTTCCTCGTTGTGGTTGTGCTGGGTATTGGCGCTATCACGATCGTGGGTACCGATCCCCAGTTCTTTGAAAATGGCGTTGTCGGTGGCAAGCTGATCGGCGGTAGCAACATGCCGGTCATGCATCTGGCCAAAGCGGTTGGCGGTGACGTGTTCCTGGGCTTCTTGTCGGCCGTTGCTTTTGCAACGATTCTGGCGGTGGTCTCAGGCCTGGCACTGGCTGGTGCATCGGCGATTTCGCATGATATTTACGCCCGTGTGATCAAGAAGGGTACGGCAACCGGCGAGCAGGAAATGCGCGTTGGCAAGTACGCTTCGGTGTTCATTGGCTTCGTTGCAGTTGTCCTGGGTATCCTGTTCAAGGATCAGAACGTTGCCTTCCTGGTGGCCTTGGCCTTCGGTGTCGCAGCTTCGGTGAACTTCCCGGTACTGATTCTGTCGATGTACTGGAAGGGGCTGACGACTCGCGGTGCACTGATCGGCGGTATCGTTGGTCTGATCACCGCAGTGGGTCTGGTGATTCTGTCGCCAGCAGTCTGGGTGAAGGTGATTGGCAATGCTACGCCGGTATTCCCATATGACCACCCTGCGTTGTTCTCGATGACGGCTGCATTCCTGGCGACTTGGTTCTTCTCTGTCACCGATAAGAGTGCACGTGCCAAAGCCGAGATTGCTGCATTTGATGATCAGTATGTCCGTGCTCAAACCGGTATCGGTGCGGCCCAGGCCAGCGATCACTAAGATTTAACCGTGTAGTACCTCCTTGTAGTAATTTAAGGGGCCGTAAGGCCCCTTTTTCTTCCTGTGTCTTCTTATGAAACTTATTGAAACTAGTCAGCTTGGACAGATCGGCATCCTGACGCTGAAAAACACCGAACGTCTTAATGTCATGGGTAATGCGCTGGTCAATCAATTGATTGACGGCCTGAATGCGTTTGCAGCGAATGGCATGCGCGCGGTGATCCTGAACACGCTGCCTGGGGTTAAAGTTTGGTCTGCCGGTTACGATGTGAATGAATTACCGCCGCATGGCCAGGACCCATTGGAGTGCCACGAACCTTTGCGCCGTGCGGTAAAGGCCATGCAGACCTGTCCGCTGCCGATTATCGTCGCAGTGGAGGGCAGTGTCTGGGGTGGCGCTAATGAACTCGTGATGTCTGGTGATATCGTTGTGGCCGCATCAGGCACCACCTTTGCACTCACGCCAAGTCGATTGGGTGTGCCCTACAACCCTTCCGGCATCATGACCTTTATGAATGCGATGCCGTTGCATGTGCTCAAGGAAATGTTTTACCGGGCCATACCGGTCAAGGCTGAGCGTTTAGAGGCCTATGGCGTGATTAACCATGTGGTGGCTTCTGAGTCATTGGCAGACTTTGTGATTCAGATTGCGGGTGAAATTGCACTGACGTCGCCACTCTCGAATCGGGTGTTCAAGGAGCAGGTGACGTCGATTAATAGCGCCATTCCATTGACGTCCAATGAATTCGAGCAGATTGAAGCGAGTCGTCGTATCGTTTATAACAGCGAGGATTATTTAGAAGGCGTCACGGCGATCAAAGAGAAAAGGTCACCTATCTTTCAGGGGAAATAACTATGAGAAACCGTCATTTAAGTCTGAAGTCACTTGATGAACTGGTTGTTGGTGAAATCTTCGAGACGCCGGGGTACACCCTGTCTCAGGGAGACATCGTCCAGTTTGCCTTTAATTTTGATCCGCAACCGTTCCACATTGACGAGGTGGCCGCTCAACAATCCATTTTTGGCGGCATTATTGCGAGCGGATTTCATTCTATTGCCATTTGCTTCCGCCTGTTTATTCAATGTGGCATCTTCACGGAGTCCAGCCTTGGCGGCACCGGCCTGGATGAAGTGCGCTGGTTTGCACCGGTGCGTGCCGGCGACACGCTCAGGGCAGAGGTCGAGGTCATTAAACTTGTACCATCAACCTCTAAGCAGGATCGTGGCGTTGCTGTTTTGCAATATCGTGGATACAACCAGCGCAAAGAATTGGTAGTCAGCTTCTACGGTAATCATTATCTGTTGCGATAAACGCGACACCGTGCAGATAGTCAGAGACTAGGCTCGGATTTTCGTTTAAGACAAAGGGCTAACTCGTGCCAGCCTGAAGGATGGGCGACGATGGTTGGTTTTTGATCCGGCCACTGCCAGTGCTGGCTGTTAAATAGCGCATGCATGGCGTTAATGTCGCAATGGAACGGCGGGCCCTGCTTTAGCCCTTCGCGCGCACCGGGTCGCTCGACTTGCATGAACAAGATAAACAGGGAACCGCCCGGCCGTATCCAGCGGGCCAGTTGTTCGGCATAGGTCACCCAGTAATCAGGGTCGAGTGCGCAAAGGCAGGTCTGTTCGTAGACGGCATCGAAGGGCTGATCCGGTACGTACGTCAGCACATCGGCTTCAATAACCGCCGCGTGAAGGCCCTGTTTCGCCAGAAGCGCCTCAGTCTCTTTGACGGCCCCCTGGGTGTAATCGATACCAACCACGTCAAAACCTTGTTTGGCGAGCTCGACAACCTCCCATCCTTTGCCGCAACCTGGAACCGCTATACGGCAGGTTTGCAGGGCATTGCTGTGGATCCATTCTAGCAGTTGTGGGCTTGGCGCACCCCGATCCCAAGGCGTGCGGCCCTGATCAAAATGTTCTTGCCAAAAATTTGGGGTAATGACGCTCATGATTCTTTACTCGGTGACAACGGTAGTGATTTTATGTGAATACACAAGTGGTTACATCAATAAGGATTTGTTGATCTGGCGCAAGAAATTACGCATTGCAGCAACGGTTTCTTAATGGGTAAGCGTGCATAATCACAAAAAGAAGTCCGCATGATTGAGGAGTTAATCATGATCTACCGAATTGAAGTGGCTGAATTTCAAACCCATAACTGGGTGAATCTTGGTTTGGTTGAACAAACGATCGAGCAGTTGCGCATGTATCTGTGTGTCGTTAGAAGAATGTATCCTGGTTCTCATGTGCGTGCGATTGACCCTGCGACTAAAGCCACGGTAGCAGAGACATAAACGGTATGGGACTTAATCGATGGCGAGGCAGGTGTATTTGGTGCTCAGATACTCGTCAACGCCATGTTGCGAGCCCTCGCGCCCGAAACCGGACTGTTTGATGCCCCCAAAGGGGGCGACTTCGCTCGACATTAAGCCCGTATTGACGCCGATCATGCCGTATTCGAGTGCTTCGGAGACCCGGAAGATACGTCCGGGATCGCGAGTGTAAAAGTACGCGGCCAGGCCAAACTCCGTGGCGTTGGCCAGTTGAACGGCTTCCTCTTCTGTCGAGAAGGCAAAGAGCGGGGCAACCGGTCCGAAGATCTCTTCGTGCATCATCCGCATTTTCGGCGTTACGCCCTTGATGACCGTCGGCTGAAAATACAGACCGCCACGCGCATCCGGGGTGCCGCCCGTCACAATGGTTGCCCCCTGAGATACCGCGTCAGTGACTAGTGTGCAGACCTTGTCCAGACCACTCTCGTCGATCAGTGGTCCGATCTGTGCCCCGGATTCAAATCCGTAACCGACCTGCAGCGCACGGACTTTGGTGGCCAGCTTGTCGGCAAACGCATCCATCACGTCCTTGTGGACCAGAAAGCGGTTGGCGCAGACGCAGGTCTGGCCACTGTTCCGGTATTTCGAGGCGATGGCGCCTTCCACGGCGGCATCCAGATCGGCGTCAGGAAAAACGATGAACGGGGCATTGCCCCCCAGCTCCAGCGAGAGGCGTTTGAGATTGGGGGCTGACTGGGCCATGAGCAGCCGGCCGACCTGGGTCGAACCGGTAAACGAGAGTTTACGAACGCGGCTATCTCCCGTCAGTGCCTCCCCGATAATGGGGGCGGCGGCCGCGTCGCCGGTGACCACGTTGAATACACCGGGTGGCATGCCGGCACGTTCTGCCAGCACCGCCAGGGCTAGGGCGGTGAGCGGGGTCTGTTCGGCCGGTTTGACCACCACGCTGCAACCAACGGCCAGTGCGGGGGCCACTTTGCGGGTAATCATCGCGGCGGGAAAGTTCCACGGAGTAATGGCCGCGCAAACGCCCACCGGTTCACGGGTGACCAGTAAGCGCTTATCGGGGGTATTGGAAGGCAGAATCTCACCGTTAATGCGGCGGGCCTGTTCCGAGAACCATTCGACGAACGAAGCTGCGTAAGCGACTTCACCCAGACTTTCTGTATAGGTTTTGCCACCTTCAGCGGTGATCAGAGTGGCCAGATCTTCTTTGTTTGCCTGAATCAGTTCGAACCAGCGCCGCAAGAGACTGCTGCGGTTGCGCGCGCTTTCTTTGCGCCAACTCGGAAAAGCATTGGTTGCCGCATCAACTGCTTGACGGGTGTCCTCGGCGCCGAGATTGGCAACCCGGGCGATCATCTGACCGGTACCCGGGTCGGTGACTTCAAAGCAGTGTTCAGACGTCATCCACTGGCCATTGATGTAGGCAGCGGATTTGAGCAGGGAAGGATCTTTAAGTTTGGACTGGATTTGAGTGTTGGGCATGGCAAAATTGGCGTTGATCACATATCCTCCATCATATGATGTTCTGTCTGCCTATGCGACCCTCGAACCGGCAAGGTTTTACCACGGTATTGTGGCTGCGCCAGACGATACTCTGGTTGCTGACTGCGTTGACGGTGGCGGGATGCGCCAGCAGCGGTGGCAAAGGGATTACCCGCTTCGGCGGTGATAACCTGCCGCCCACCTCTCAGGGACAGGAGGTCACGATCATGGCCATGCACCTGATTGATACCGGGTACCAGTTCGGCGGCAAGAATCCGCAGGCGGGTCTGGACTGTAGTGGCATGGTGAGCTGGTTATACGGCCAGGCCGCAGAGTACCGACTCAAAGGGAGTGCCAAAGACATGGCCCACCGAGGTCGGGAGATCAGTCCGGCTGCCATTCGTCCCGGTGATTTGGTGTTCTTCAATACGCGCGGCTTCAGCTATTCGCATGTGGGGGTTTACATCGGTGACCAGCGTTTTGTGCATGCGCCGAACAGCAAAGGCAAAGTCCGTATCGACCGTCTGGATCAGGGCTGGTTTGCTGCCCGCTTTGAAGAAGCGCGCAGCTACTTCGATTGAAGCGCCCGGCGCTTATGTGTTGACTGCCGTCGTCGCGATATAGGGATGTACCATTTTGGTTGGATCAACGATGCGCTCAAACTCGGCTTCTGAAATAGCGCCCAAGACGATGGCGGCTTCTTTCAGGGTGAGGTCATGCTTCAGCGCATGATGGGCGATTTCCGAAGCTTTGTCATAGCCGATGACCGGGGCGAGGGCGGTCACCAGCATGAGGGAACGATCCAGATGTGACCGGATGTTCCGCAGATTCGGCTCGGTGTCCTTAACCAGGAAGCGGTTGAAGTTGCGGCAGCTGTCCGCCAGCAGATTGATGGATCCCATGACGTTATGAATGATCAATGGCTTGTAGACATTCATTTCCAGATAGCCGCTGGCGCCGCCAAAGGAGACGGCGACATCATTCGCCATGACCTGAACGGCCACCATCGACAGGGCTTCGACCTGGGTCGGATTCACCTTGCCGGGCATGATGGAAGATCCTGGCTCGTTTTCCGGTAAATCGAGTTCGGCAAAGCCGGCGCGTGGGCCGCAAGACAACAGACGAATGTCGTTGGCAATTTTGTAGAGGGATACTGCCAGTGTTTTGAAGGTGGCGGAGAGTTGCACGAGCGCATCGTGAGCCCCTTGCACCGTAAATTTGTTGAGTGCAGAAACAAACGGCAGACCAGTCAGCCGGGCGATTTCTGCCGCCATGGCTTCGGCAAATCCGGGGGCGGCATTTAGGCCGGTGCCGACCGCAGTGCCACCGATGGCCAGGTGGTAGACATCTTTCAGAGCATCATCAATACGGTGCAGGTTGTCATCCAGCATACCGACGTACCCGGAGAACTCCTGGCCCAGGGTGAGCGGCGTGGCGTCCTGCATGTGTGTGCGGCCGATCTTGACGATATCCTTCCAGGCATCGGCTTTGCGGGCGAGACCATCCCGCAGCTCTTGGACTGCCGGCAAAAGCGCGTGCTGGGTTCCGATGGCGGCCGCCATACTCATCGCCGTTGGAAAGCTGTCGTTCGACGACTGGGACATATTGACGTGATCGTTCGGATGAACCGGATGCTTGCTGCCGAGCGGTGTGCCCGCCAGCTGGCTGCAGCGATTGGCGATCACTTCGTTGACGTTCATGTTGAACTGCGTGCCACTGCCGGTCATCCAGACATGGAGTGGAAACATGTCATCATGCTGTCCGGTGAGGATTTCGTCACAGCTTTGTTCGATCCGTCTGGCGAGCGCCGGATCCAGGCGATGCCCCGCTTCATTGACGCGGGCCGCCGCTTTCTTCAGCACGGCGTAAGCACGGATCAGCTCCGCAGGCATCCGATCCTTGCCGATACGAAAGTGTTCGAGTGAGCGCTGCGTTTGCGCACCCCACAGCTTGTCTGCCGGAACCGCGACAGCACCCATGCTATCTGTTTCTGTTCGGAATGCCGGATTCATAAGAATGCCCCCGTGACGGAAGGGTTGTCTTAATGATCATACCCTTCTAATGGTCGTTAGAGGGTGGGGGCGGTATCGAATGAATTAACGGTTCGGCGGAATGGCGACCTTGTTCATGCGCTCGATCAACACGTCGGTCTGGCGTAGTAGCCCTTCGGTCTCGCCTTTGCGGTCGTAATACTGCGGGCTGGGCACCATGGCGGCGAGCATGGCTGCCTGGGATTCATTGAGCTGGCTGGCGGAGACCCCAAAGTAGTGGCGGGCAGCCGCTTCGGCACCAAAGATGCCGGTGCCCCACTCGATTTCGTTCATATAGACCTCGAGGATACGGCGTTTGCTCCAGGTGCTTTCGATCATCAGGGTGATCAGTGCCTCTTCGCCTTTGCGAATCAGGCTCTTTGCCGGCCAGAGAAAGAGGTTCTTGGCCAGTTGCTGCGTGATGGTGGAACCGCCGGCTGTGATGCGTCCCCGCTTTTCATTCTTTTCAAAGGCTTTCTGGATACCGTCAAAGTCAAAGCCGTGGTGCTGCATGAACTTGCTGTCTTCGGCGGCAATCAACGCGCGCTTCAGGTTCGTGGAGATGTTGGCATAAGGCACCCAACTTTGCTGGAGTCGGGCATTGGGGTTTTTCTTTTGCAGTTCCGACAGGCGGATCTTCATGAACTGAGTCGGACCGGGTTCGGTGACTTTCCAGACCAGAACCCAGGCAAAAAACCAGAGCTGCACCAGCACAAAGAGGCCGATGCCGATGAGCAGCATCCGACGGATCCAGCCCGAGCCTGATCGACGGGGTTTGCGGGTGTTCATGAAGGATTACTTGTCTTGCAGAGAGGTCCGCAGGGCCTGGTAGACGGGCGCCGTTACGGGGGCGACGCCGCGCCAGAGCGCGAATGCCACGGCAGCCTGTTCGACCAGCATGCCGAGACCGTCGGCCAGGTGCAAGACACCGGCAGCCTTTTGTGCTGCAAGAAATGGGGTCAGGGTTTTACCGTACATCATGTCGTAAGCAAAGGCATCCTGAGTCAGGCTGCCTGTGGGCAGCGAGATGGCTTCGCCACTGAGGCTGGCACTGGTCGCGTTGATCACCACGTCGAACGGCCCTTGGGCATGAATCAGGCCGGCCAGTGCCTCAAGTCCGCAGCCCTGTAAGTGGCAGGGAGTTTGGCCGGCATTGGAAGACAACGCATAAGGGGAAAACAGTGCGGCAAGTCCTTCGGCGCGGGGTGCGGACCGGTTGGCAATGGTGAGTGCTGTGGGTTGCGCGGCCAGTAACGGTAGTATCACGCCACGCGCGGCACCGCCCGCACCTAGTAACAGAATCCTTTGGCCGGCCAGCGTGCGCTGGTGACGCTGCTGCAGGTCGTTCAGTAGCCCCTGGCCATCGGTGTTGTCACCAAGCAGCCCCTCTTTGTTCCAGGCCAATGTGTTGACTGCGCCAGCCAGCGCCGCCCGTTCGGTGAGCCGCCCCTGGGCCTTGGCATAGGCCCAGGCCGCCTCCTTGTGCGGTACCGTGATGTTGACACCACGAAAGCCCTCATTAGGCAGTTGAGCCAGTCGGCTGGTCAGTGCTTCCGGTGTGACATCCATCGCCACATAGCTGAGTTGCTGGCCGGTTTGCGCGGCAAATTCGGCATGGATTCTTGGCGACATGGAGTGGTGGATCGGATGGCCAAGTACGGCATAACGATCCAGATGGTCTGTCCTGTGGTCGGTCATCGGCTTTCCAGTGTGTCGCCCCGAGTAAAGGTCCAGGTGCGGGTAATGTCCAGGTAATCCGTTTCTTTGCGGATGTCCGGCGGGAAGGGGGCAAAGGGGGCGGCCATCATCACTATCCGTTTGGCGGCGTCATCCAGCACTTTGTTTCCCGATGAGCGGATCACGATGATGCGATCAACGCTGCCGTCGGGCCGTAAGGCAACGGATAGGACGAGCGAACCAAAAAATCGGCCGCGCGCTTCTTCAGGGTAGTTCATGGCGCCGACGCGTTCCACTTTCATCCGCCAGTCAGACAGATACTGGCTGTAGCGGTAATCCTTCATGTTGGGTGTCAGCGTGACGCGACGACCACCGGCGGGGCTTCCGGTCGTGCCGGAGCTCGATGCACTGCTGCCAGCCAACAGATCGGCCGTGGATAGTGGTGTTAGGGGGAATTGCGTGGGCAATTTTCCTGGAGTACTGGGCGAGGCAGGGGGCGTTGGTGCCGGTTTGATGGCGGCCGTGCGTGATGTTTGCCGTTCCCGGGCTGAGGGTTTTTTTGGGGTGTTTGCTGCGTTGGGTGTCGTAGCCCGAGCCATAGGTTGGCTGGCCGTCCGGAACGTGACATTGATGGCGCGCTCGTTGCGCTCCGGCAGTTTGATGCCATAGCGGGGGGCGAGCAAAATGACATGGGCGATTGCCGACAATCCTAAGGCCAGCCAGAGCAACCGGTCATTAAACAGCAAACGCCAGCCTAACGGCTTGGGAGACCAGTGTTCCGGTTCGCCGTTCAGCAGAGCGGAGGGAGGGGAGTCGTGCGCCGCAGGCATCCGCTTATTGTAGTCGTTCAGGCGCAGCGACGGTGTGCCTATGGCGAGACGGCGCTTTCACGCGTTGCAGCCGGATCAACCGGCTGCCCCTCCGTTGCTGTCTCCTCGGCTTCTTCGGCATCGGCCAGAGCCTCCTCCACCGGAACTTCGTCGAGCAGAGCCAGCGCCTCATCGGCCGTATTGGCCTGGCCTGAGACCACAGCATCAAAGCGGCTATGCACACTCAGTTCCAGCAGATCCGGTGAACCGAGCGTCAGCTGGATACGGCTGCCCGGTGGTAGTTCGGGAGCGCTGGGTACCTGCACGACCAATGGCAAATCATCGACCCGCACATTCGGTGCGTTACGCAGCAGCGTACCGGCCACCTGACTGGTTGACGTTTGCTGCAACCAGCGTAAGCACCAGTAGCGCTCCATGCGGCGCTGGAAATCGGCATAGCCGGCATAGGTCAGATCGAAATCTCGCATGGCGGCAAAGAGTTCGGCTGAGCGTGGCGCAAAGGCGGGGGCCTTACCGGTCAGTACAGCAATCAGTTGCCACTGGTTGATCAGATCGGCATAGCGCCGCAGTGGTGAGGTACTCCAGGCGTAGCAAGCCACGCCCAGACCTTCGTGCGGGATCGCCGAGGTGGTCATGCGCACTTTGCCGGCAACCTGACCCCGATACAGACCGGGCACGCCGTGGTCAGCAAGAAGCTGGCCCCAGGTGGCGTTGGCCAGAATCATCAGTTCGGCAACGAGCATGTCGACCGGGCTGCCGCGTTTACGGGCTTCGATGTGCACGCTGCAAGCGGCGGGGTCAAGAATGGCGCCAGTCTGCTTGTCATGCAGCGGGCCATCGATCTGGTAATGGTAGTCGTGGAGCCCGGCCTGGGCCGAGGGCTTGCCGCGGCGACCGGCACAGGCGGCGGCAAAGCGCCAGAGTGTGAGCAGGGTGTCGCCGTACGGGCAAGCGGGTGTCTGGCCGGCGTTCAGTTGATCGAGTGCCATATGCGGCTCAATCTCGTGCAGCCGAAGATTGGCGGTGATCGGCACCCGTTCAACCCGGGATTCGTGGCTGACAATCTCGAAGTCGTCGCTGGCCGTCACATAAAGCGAGAGCGCCGGGCAAGCGCGGCCGGCCGCCAGTGTAAAGGATTCGACCAGGCTGTCGGGCAGCATGGTGATTTTGTGGCCGGGCATGTAGACCGTGGAAAGACGGGTGCGGGCCACGGCATCATGCGGTGAGCCGGGCACAATGCCCAGACCCGGGGCGGCAATGTGAATACCGAAGCGCCAGCCGATACCGGGTAAGCGGGTGACCGAAAGGGCGTCATCGATTTCCGTGGTGCTCGCGTCATCAATCGACACGGCCTGGACATCGGCCAGTGGCAGCTCGCCGTAAGGGGCCGGTGCCGGCAGTTCCGGGAAGCCGATGCCTTTGGGAAAGCGCTCGGCAGCAAAGCGGCGAAAGTGCCAGTGATACGCATCCGGGAAGGCGCCGCAGCGAAGCAATAGTGCCGCCGGGGTTTCCCGGGTCTGATCGCAGGCGGTCTCGAAGGCTTTGACTTCCGGGCGGTTGCGGTCCGGTTGAACTAGCAGGGTGTCGATCTGATTCGCCAGTGCTTCCGGCAGCGTGCCGGCGACCAGTTCGGCCACCATACGCTCGATGGCCTCTGCCTGCAGACGCTTTTTCTCGGCGCCGGCCAGTGCCGCTTTCAGGATCTCGGGTGGGGCGCGGCGGAACAGACCTTTGCCGCGGCGATGAAAGTAGAGGGGGGCGTTCTGGATGGCCAGTAGCAAGGCCGTGGCTTCAATCGCCGAGGGTGCGTGACCGTAATAGTCGGCCGCCAGATCGGCAAAGCCGAACTCCGCTTCCGAAGCACATTCCCAGAGGAAGGCCGGGTCCATGTCAGCGGCCAGGGGCTCAGCGCCCGGGAGCAGCTGTGCCGGGGATGGGTCGCGGAAGCGCAGTAGCACTTGCGCGGCTTTCAGTTTCTGGCGTTTGCCACCGGGTAGCTCGACCTGTAGGCTGGTATTCTGATCGGCCTGAATGGTGGCGGCACGAAAGGCGCCACTTTCCTCGAAGAGGACGTACTCACTCATGGGGAATATGCTCGCTTAGTGGGCAGACCAGCTGACAACGCCGGTATAGGCGGTGATCAGCACGACCAGGCCGAAAATGATGCGATACCAGGCAAAGATGATGAAGTTATGTGTGGTGATGTAGCGCAATAACCAGCGGATACAGAGGAAGGCCGAAATAAAGGCCGAGATGAAGCCGACGGCCCACATGCTGAGATCCGTGTTTTGGATCGTCGCCCACTCTTTGTAAACCTGGTAAATCGTGGCAACGCCCAGCGTCGGGATGGCGAGGAAGAACGAAAACTCGGTCGCCGCCTTGCGCGACAGACCCATGAGCAGGCCCCCGATGATGGTGGCGCCGGAACGGGAGGTGCCTGGGATCAGTGCTAAGGCCT
The DNA here is from genome assembly GCA_964387485.1 of uncultured Dechloromonas sp. Taxonomy (GTDB): domain Bacteria; phylum Pseudomonadota; class Gammaproteobacteria; order Burkholderiales; family Rhodocyclaceae; genus Fluviibacter. The sequence continues at coordinate 42,417 of CAYLWV010000003.1, forward strand.
GAATGCAGCCCAGCATCAGTGCATCTTTGACGGTCATGTCATCGACTGAAGGCACGCGGATACGATGCGCACGTTTTTCTGCCCAGAAGATAAACAGGGCACCGACAATAAAGGCGGTGGCCACGGAGATAGGGTTGAACAGGTGTGCCTTGATGGTCTTGTGAAAAAGTAGACCTAAAATGGCCAGGGGCAGAAAGGCCACACCCACGTTGAGCAGAAAACGCTGGGCTTTACGACTGCTGGGGCATGAGGCGATGGTTTCCCAGAGGCGGGCGCGGTATTCCCAGACGACGGCCAGAATGGCGCCAAACTGAATGACGATTTCGAAGATCTTACCGGCGTCATCGTTGAAGTCCAGCAGGTCGCCCGCCAGAATGAGATGGCCGGTCGAAGAAATGGGCAGAAATTCGGTCAGACCCTCGACAACGCCGAGAATGAGAGCCTTGAGCAGCAGCAGAGTGTCCATGCGGAGTGGGCTTTATAGGCAAAAATCAGGCTGGATTCTAACATCCGGCAGGCGTTGCCTTCTGCCTTAATGGTCGTGGTTTTCCGGGTGATGCTCCACGTGTTTGGTCATGGGCCAGAATTTCTGCATTTCAATGAAGAGAAATGATGCTGACCAGGTGATCAGAACGAAGCCGGTCAGCGCTTCCAGACCCGGCAGGAAGCGCAGGTCGCCATTGGCGGCGACATCCCCGAAGCCGACCGTTGTGAATGAAATCCAGGACAGGTAGACACAATCGCCCAAGAGATCCGGGGTGGTCATGCCGAACAGGTTGCCCAGCCCCAGATGGACCATCGTGTAATACCCCAGTGCAAAGACCCAGATCTCGACCGCATGGGCGACCAGAATGGCAAAAACACCCAGAAGTACGCGATATCTGGGGGGCACATTGGTCAGATTCGGCAGATGGCGCGCCATGCTGTACAGCGTTTCATAGTGAATGAAGACGGCTGCAGCGATGAGCGTGCCATTCAGAATCCAGGGCAGCAGAGAGTGCATGGGACGGTCGAAAGTTAAGCGTTCTGTCATCCTAGCATTTTTCAATCGATTTTCTCCTGAGTGCCCGTGGGGCGCACCACAAGAGGGCGGTGAGTCGTTTCGGAATGTTGTGCCGCACCATCGTTGTGCAACGCCATCGTTGAAAATCGATTGGGTGAATCAGATTCTTGCCGGATCCCATGCCAAACCATGTTGGCACGGTTCTTGTATTAGTCAGGGTGATATTTGTTCGCCGATGCGAGGATCACCATGTTTGATGAAATGCTGCTGGAAAATGGCGAGGTACGGGCTCACTATGCAGGCTTTGAGCGATGGAAGGCGCGGCGCGAGGCCGGCTTTCTCGAAAGCAAGAAAGCCGAAGCGGATCATTTGTTCCGCCAGGTCGGGATTACTTTCTCGGTCTATGGTGACGATGTCGGTACGGAGCGGCTGATTCCTTTTGATCTGGTGCCGCGTATTATTCCGGCGTCACACTGGGCGCGACTGGAAAAAGGGTTGGCGCAGCGTGTACAGGCGCTCAATCTGTTCCTCAAAGATGTCTACGGTCGTGGGGACATCCTGCGGGCCGGCATCATTCCTGCCAATCGTGTGCTCGGGAACGCGCAGTTCCGTAAAGAGATGCTGGAGTTGGATGTGCCGTCCGGTATTTACGCCATGATTGCCGGCATTGACCTGGTCTGCGTTGGCGAGAACGAATGGTATGTACTGGAAGACAACCTGCGTGTGCCGTCGGGGGTTTCCTATATGCTGGAAAACCGCAAGATGATGATGCGGTTGTTCCCCGACCTGTTTGGTGCACATCGTATTGCCCCGGTAGCGCACTATCCTGATCTATTGCTCGAAACCTTACGTCAGGGTGCGCCGGATTCACTGGAAGACCCGACCGTCGTCGTCATGACGCCGGGGCTCTACAACTCGGCTTATTTCGAACACGCCTTCCTGGCCCAGCAAATGGGTGTGGAACTGGTCGAAGGCAAGGATCTGGTGGTCGAGGATGATACGGTCTATATGCAGACCACGCACGGCAAGAAACGGGTGGATGTCATTTATCGCCGGATTGACGATGATTTCCTGGATCCGGAGGTGTTCAATAAGGACTCTATGTTGGGTGTGCCCGGGCTGATGCGGGCCTATCGTGCCGGTCGTGTGACACTGGCCAATGCCATTGGTACCGGCGTCGCTGATGATAAGTCGATCTACCCCTATGTGCCGGACATGATCCGTTTCTATTTGGGCCAGGAGCCGATTCTGCACAATGTGCCGACGCACATCTGTTCGGAGCCGGATTCGCTCAAGTATGTGCTGGATAACCTGGAAAAGCTGGTGGTCAAGGAAGTGCATGGTGCAGGCGGCTACGGCATGCTGATTGGGCCAGCGGCTTCCAAAGCCGAGATTGCCGAGTTTCGCGCCAAGCTGATCGCTCATCCGGATGCGTACATTGCCCAGCCGACGCTGTCATTGTCGACCTGTCCGACGATGGTGGAAAAGGGAATCGCGCCACGCCATATCGACTTGCGCCCCTTTGTGCTGACGTCTCCTTCCGGTGTCCGTATGGTACCCGGTGGCTTGACCCGCGTCGCCCTCAAGGAAGGCTCTCTGGTCGTGAACTCATCACAAGGTGGTGGCACCAAAGATACCTGGGTTGCTGCTGAGTGATCTATCCGTCATTTGTCTGATCCGTGCTGTTTATTTTAAGGAAGTCCCATGCTTTCCCGCACCGCTGATAGTCTCTACTGGATGGCTCGTTATACCGAGCGTGCCGAGAATACGGCCCGTTTGATCGATATTGGTCTGCAGCAGTCGCTGTTGCCTGGGCAGCAGCGTGAAGCCGCCGCCAGTCTGGCCGGGATGCTGGGGTTGGCCGAGCTGTTGCCGGTGTATCAGGCCAAGTTCGGTGATGTGAATCCGGAGTCGGCGATTCGTTTCATGGTGCTGGATGAAGACAATCCGTCTTCCATCTGGTGCAGTTTGCACAATGCGCGTGAGAATGCCCGGGCCGTGCGCGGCCAGATTACGACGGGGATGTGGGAAACGATCAACGGCACCTGGTTGGAGTTTCTCAAGCTGTGTGATGACAATCTGCCTCTGCGCGAACCGGGCAAGTTTTTCGAGTGGGTGCAGATGCGTTCGCATCTGTCTCGCGGCATGACTATCGGCACCATGTTCAAAGACGAGGCTTTTCGCTTCATTCGATTGGGTACCTTTATCGAGCGTGCTGACAGTACGGCCCGGATGATTGATCTGCGTTTCCAGGATATTGAAGCGCAGGATGCCATGTCAGGTTTGCTGGATCCGGATGATCCGGAGCATGCCGTGCGTGAGTTTTATCATTGGGAAGCCGTGCTGCGCTCTTTGTCGGCCTTTGAAGGCTACCGTAAGGTTTACCGGGATACCATCAGCGGTACCCGTGTCGCTGAGCTGCTGATTCTCAACAAGGACATGCCGCGATCCATCGCTTCCTGTGTCAATGAAATCGTGGCCAATCTGGAAAATGTGGGTAATGGTAACTCTCATGAAACCCGTCGTCGTGCCGGAAAATTGGCGGCGACACTACGCTATCTGACGATTGAAGAAATCGCTGAAGATGGATTGCACGACTGGTTGACGAAATTACTCGCCGATATTGACGATCTGGGGGTTAGAATTCGCCAGGATTTTCTGGTTCTCTAATTGACTGCTCGACGGCTTTATTCCCTGATCGCTTATGACTTATTGCGTTGCTCTCCGGCTGAATGCCGGTCTTGTGTTTCTGTCGGATGCCCGGACCAATGCCGGGATCGACCAGATCAGTACCTTCCGAAAAATGAGCCTGGTTGAACGACCGGGAGACCGTGTGATTGTCATGATGTCTGCCGGCAATCTGGCGATTACCCAAGCGGTACGCCAGCATCTGGCCGAGATCATGGAAACGGACAAGGGCTTGCTGGCAGCACAGACCATGTACGAAGTGGCGCAGTACGTGGGCGATGCCGTCCGTTTTGTGCACCATCGTGATGCCAAGGCGCTGCAACAGTTCGGCATTGATTTCAATTGCAGCCTCATTGTCGGCGGTCAGATTGGTCAGGAACGCTGCCGGATTTTTGAGGTGTATTCCGCGGGTAACTTCATTGAATGCGCGGAGGAAAAGCCCTATTTGCAGATTGGCGAGTCCAAGTACGGTAAACCGATCCTGGATCGTGTGATCCGTCCGGAGACCTCGCTGGGTGATGCGGCCAAGTGCGCACTGATCTCTATGGATTCGACGCTGCGTTCTAATCTCTCGGTCGGTCTGCCGCTGGATATGCTGGTGTACAAGACAGACAGTTTGGAGATCACCCACTTCAGTCATATCGATGCGGGTAATAGCTACTTTAATAGCGTGCACCAGATGTGGGGTGAGAAGCTGAAGGAGGTATTCAGCGCCCTCCCGAATCCTGTATGGGCAGAAACCAGCGCCGAAGAAGCCCGTCTGGTATCGCTGCGTGTCGGCAATTCGATGGAAACGCGCCCCACGCATTCGATACAGACCCTTGCGGGGCAACAGTAAAAGGCACGCCATCCGAGTCTGGATGGCGTCTTCGCACCTTTTTGGCACAGCTTTTGCGTAGAGATGAGTGTCCTAATGACCTCGCCGGAGCAGCCCTGTGTCGATCCACGTCGCCCTCAATCACGTTACCCACTATCGCTATGATCGTCCCATTAATCTGGGGCCACAGATCATTCGCTTGAGGCCGTGCGCGCATGCGCGTACTCGCATTCTCAGCTACACCATGCGCGTTGTGCCCGGTGAGCATTTCATCAACTGGCAGCAGGATCCGCAGGCGAATTATCTGGCACGTATGGTCTTTCCGGAGAAGACCACCGAGTTTCGTATCGAGGTGGATTTCGTGGCCGAAATGGCCGTGCATAACCCCTTCGATTTCTTCCTAGAGCCCGAAGCAGAAGAGTTTCCATTCTCTTATCCGGCAGAACAGGTGCATGAGCTGCAGCCCTATCGTGCCTGCCTGACACCGACGCCAGCTTTCAGTGCCTATCTGTCGACGATTCCGCATGAGAAGGTGCGGACGATTGATTTTCTGGTCGGTCTGAATCAGCGCTTACAACAAGACATTAGTTACACCATTCGTATGGAACCGGGCGTGCAAGCGCCGGAGGAAACGCTCACCAAGCGGTCGGGCTCCTGCCGTGATTCTGCCTGGTTGCTGGTACAGTTGTTGCGTCATCTGGGGTTTGCTGCCCGCTTTGTATCAGGCTATCTGATTCAGTTGGCACCCGATATCAAATCGCTGGATGGCCCATCAGGACCGGAGATTGATTTTACCGATCTGCATGCCTGGTGTGAGGTCTATCTGCCGGGTGCCGGCTGGATTGGTTTTGATCCCACCTCGGGGTTGTTGGCGGGCGAAGGCCATATTCCTGTGGCCTGTTCACCGGATCCAGGCTCGGCAGCGCCCGTCACCGGTGCGCTGGATGAGTGCGAATGCGAATTTGAGCATAGCATGCAGGTGACGCGAATCTGGGAAGCACCGCGTGTGACCAAACCCTATACGGAAGCATCCTGGTTCGAAATTGATGCCATGGGTGGTCAGGTCGATGCTGATCTGCATCGCCTCGATGTACGGTTGACCCAGGGCGGGGAGCCGACCTTTGTTTCGGTCGATGATCGGGATGGCGCCGAATGGAATACCGAGGCGATGGGCCCGACCAAGCGGATTCTGGGGGCGTCGCTGTTGGATAAGTTGCGCGATGAATATGCACCTTTCGGCTTGCGTCATTACGGTCAGGGCAAGTGGTATCCGGGTGAGCAGTTGCCGCGCTGGTCGCTCAATATCTTCTGGCGCAAGGATGGCGAGCCGCTCTGGCTGAATCCGAATCTGGTTGCCGATGAGTCGCTGGATTATGGCGTGACGGCCGAGGATGCCGGTGCGTTCCTGCGAGGTGTTGCCGAGCGCCTCGGCGTGATGCCGAAGTGGGTGTTCCCTGCGTTTGAAGATGTCTGGTACTACCTGTGGCGAGAACGCCGTTTGCCGGAAAACGTCGATCCTTTTGATTCACGTCTGGATGACGAACTGGAACGAGATCGACTGCGTAAGGTTTATATGCAAGGTCTGGAGTCGGTGATTGGTTATGCGTTGCCGATTACCCGTGGTGATGGTGCCGAGCACTGGATCAGTGGTCCGTGGTTTCTACGTGATGAGCGCTGCTATCTGATTCCGGGTGATTCGCCGGTGGGATATCGCTTGCCGCTGGACTCGCAACCATGGTGTAGTCACAGCGATTTTCCGTATGTGAATCCACCGGATCCGACGGTAGAACAGCCGCCGTTGCCCAGTCATGCACAACTGCGTGTGCGCGTTGGTGGTGTGCCCCAATCGGTTGAGGCAAAGGCCTATGAATCGGGTGCTTATCCGATGACGAGCGACCCACTGGAAGCCCTGAAAAAACCGGCGATGTTTGAGTCGGCCGCTTGGCTCACGCGCACGGCTATGTGCGCGGAACCTCGAGATGGCAAGCTTTATGTGTTTATGCCGCCGACCGTTTGTCTGGAAGATTATCTGGAAGTCCTGGCTGCCGTAGAAGCCACGGCGGAGGCCATGGGCCTTCCCGTGATCATCGAAGGCTACGAGCCGCCGCGGGATATGCGTCTCACAGTCTTGCGCGTGACACCGGATCCGGGCGTGATTGAAGTGAACGTTCAGCCGGCGAGCTGCTGGGCTGAGCTGACGCATCACACGAACTTCCTGTATGAGGCGGCGCATCAGACGCGATTGTCAACCGAGAAGTTCATGCTGGATGGGCGTCACACAGGTACAGGTGGTGGCAACCACTTTGTCCTCGGCGGCGCGACGCCGAACGATTCGCCTTTCCTGCGCCGGTCGGATCTGCTGGCCAGCATGGTGGCCTACTGGCATAACCACCCGGCGCTGTCGTATCTGTTCTCGGGGCTGTTTATTGGTCCAACCAGCCAGGCACCACGGGTCGATGAGGCGCGTCATGAATCGGTGCGAGAGCTGGAGGTGGCGTTTGAAGAACTGCGCCGTCAGAACACGCTGTTCAACAACGTGCCGCCATGGATGATCGACCGGGTGTTGCGTAATCTGCTGGTGGATGTGACGGGTAATACCCATCGTGCGGAATTCTGTATTGATAAGCTTTACTCGCCTGATAGTGCGACGGGTCGTCTGGGACTCCTGGAAATGCGCGCCTTTGAAATGCCGCCGCACGCGCGCATGAGTCTGGCGCAACAGTTGCTGATGCGGGCGTTGGTCGCCCGTTTTTGGCAGGTGCCATACCAGCCGTCAAGCCTGGTGCGCTGGGGGACCGGTCTGCATGATCGCTTCATGCTGCCGCACTTCGTCTGGGCTGATCTGTGCGATGTGATTGAAGAGCTCAATCAGTCCGGATATGCGTTCAAGGCCGAATGGTTTGCACCGCATTTCGAGTTCCGCTTTCCACATATCGGTGAGATGGATGTACACAACGTGCGTTTAGATCTGCGCGTGGCTTTGGAGCCCTGGCATGTCATGGGTGAAGAAGGTGCCTCAGGCGGGACAGTACGTTACGTCGACTCCTCACTGGAGCGGATTCAGATCAAGGTCAGTGGTTTTGTGGCGGGCCGCCATGTGGTCACCTGTAACGGTGAGTTGGTGCCGTTGCATCCTACCGGCGTACAGGGCGAATTTGTTGCTGGCGTCCGTTACCGAGCATGGCAGCCTCCCAACTGTCTGCACCCCACCATTGGGGTGCATGCGCCGCTGACTTTCGATGTGGTGGATACCTGGATGCATCGCTCGCTGGGCGGTTGTCAGTATCATGTCGCGCATCCGGGTGGGCGGAACTACGATACCTTCCCGGTCAATGCCTATGAAGCGGAGGCGCGTCGTCTGGCACGCTTCTTCCGGATCGGTCATACTCCAGGCGAAGTACGGGTTGATCAGCAGCATCTCAACCCGGATTTCCCATTAACACTGGATTTGCGTCTGACCTGAATCCCTCAGCGATCATCTCTGATTTATGCCCGCAGTTCCTTCGCCCCAGCCTGTGGGAGCGGCCCTGCCCACAGGGGGGAGTGTCGCTTCTCCGCTGCTGGCCGGCTATGCCCGACGGGTTGCTGCCGCTGAACGCTTCGACGAACTATGTTTGAGTGATGGATCGGCTCGGCCTCACTGGTTACCGGTTCTGGCGCTATTGGGTGAAACGGGCCCGCGCGACATTGAATCGCGTCTGGCGGGTGCCCAGCAGCATATTCGTGATGAAGGTATTACCTATACGATTTACGCGGACCCCCAGGGTCGAGACCGACCCTGGGCTCTGGATGAGCTGCCGCTGGTGTTACCCGGTGAAGAGTGGGCAACGCTCTCTTATGGTTTGGCACAGCGCGCCCGTTTGCTTAATCGGATCCTGGCGGATCTTTATGGCCCACAACGGTTGTTGAAAGAGGGGGTGATTCCGCCTGAGGTGATTTATGGTGCGGGCGGGTGGTTGCCCGCGGCTTTTGGAACGAAAGCACCTGGGCAGATTTTCCTGCATAACTATGCCGCGGACGTGCTGCGTGCGCCCGATGGCCAATGGTGGGTTGTTGCGGATCGAACTCAGGCGCCATCGGGTGCCGGCTATGCGCTGGAAAACCGGATGATCATGACCCGGGCTTTTCCGGAACTTCTGGCGCAAATGCCGGTGGCGCCACTCACGGGTTTCTTTTCTGCGCTCCGTGAATCCCTGGCCAAGCATGCCCCCTGTGGCGATGAATCGCCGCGAGTGGTTGTTTTGACTCCGGGACCGCTGAATGAAACCTATTACGAGCATTCGTTGCTGGCCCGTTATCTGGG
>CAYLWV010000004.1:0-21680 GCA_964387485.1 uncultured Dechloromonas sp.
ACATACGACTATCCAACTAAATGATCGTAGCTCAATGCTTCAGCGATTGCTTAGACGCATAATTACCTTGTCGTTCAAATCGACTCGTACAGCACATACGAAATCACCTGCATCATTTGGACTTGAGTCGCAGGATGTCACGATACCCACGATTGATGGCGGACAATTATTCGGATGGTGGATCCCGGCCGATGTTGACGGCCATATACAACCCTCACCTACAGTCATAGCCCTTCATGGGTGGGGGGCCAATGCAAGTCACATGTTGGATATTGCACCATGGATAAACAAGGCCGGGTTTAACGCCCTGTTTTTCGATGCAAGATGCCATGGAAAAAGCTCGCAAACAAGTTTTACATCATTGCTTAAATTTACCGATGATTTGGAATCAGCTAGGACGTGGGTGATGGCCCACAATCATGTTGAATACGATCAAATAATCTCGATGGGCCACTCTGTTGGAGCTGCCTCTGTATTATTCAGTGCAAGTCGATCCCAATGGGGAGGCGTGGTGAGTCTCAGTGCTTTTGCACATCCGGCGGATATGATGCAACGTTATCTAGAAGGGCATGGCATAAAAAATCGTCTGATGTCACAGTGGTTACTATCCGAGGTTCAGACTATTATTGGCTCGAGCTTTGATGCGATTGCTCCTGAATTCACTATAGGGAAAGCTCTTTCGCCAGTTTTATTAGTCCACGGCTCTGATGACAAAGTAGTCCCATTAGAAGATGCTCATAGAATTTCAAGAAATGCATCAATGGACACTATCTTTTTGCCAGTACCTGGTGCCGGTCACGATCTACGCCCAGCACTTGAATACATCGCTCCGCATGTTATTAATTTTATCGAGTCTGCAACGTTCAGAAAAACTTAACGGATAAGACATTGTATAAAAAAGCCCCGGTTGCAACCGGGGCTTTCGAGGATCAACGAGTGATTACTCGTCTGTCGGTTTCTCGTTCATTTTCTTATTGAACATGCGGCCAAAGAAGATCGACATGCCAATCACGAAAACGATAACAGCCAGACTACCCAGACCAACATCGGTCGTAAACAGTTCTTTCCAAGCCATGATGCGCTCCTTTCTATCAACAAAACAAAATCATTGGGGTCGTGCAAAAATTGTGATGCCTGTCTTACTCTGAATATCCCAGACACCATCCATACGCCAACCCGCCAAGGGGTCTTCAATAACGATCTTCCAGCGGCCCGTACCCGGATTGGCGATTAACGGGGCACTAAAGATCGTTCCCTGGCGATGCAACATCAACGTCTGATCTTCACCCTTGCGTGTCGGATGAACCAATCTAAGCTGCAGCGTGTCAGGCAAACCTTCTTTCGGCAAACCATTCAGCACCAGCTGGATTGACTGGCCGTCTTGTGAGACATTCATGACGGCTTTGAGATTTAATTCGGCAGCCAGCTGCTTTTGTTTGAGCTGCTGGTTGACCGAAAGACCGACTTTGTAATAATTATCATCGACTAGACCATCATTGCTTTCAATAGCCAGCCAAGCCGTAATGAAGCCGGCAACAATAACCACCGTCGGCCCCGCCATGAGAATCCAGGGCCAGCGATGTTTATACCAAGGTGCGGTTTTTGTAGTCATGCTTTCTATTTTATTCAGTTGGGCTGAATAAAGGTTGATTTCTCGTCACGACGAATATCAGGATTCTGAGTATCCACAATGATGAAATTGATCGGGTTCGCACCAGACTTACCTTCCCCTGTCGGGACACGAACATTGATCGGTTCGGTCACGTTTTGCAGTGGCGGCACCGTAAAGGATTCACGACCGTCCATGCGGATACCTTCAAGCCCTTCGGGTTTCACCGTAAAGGTACGCTCAGTATCCTGCATGTTCATGATGTGCAGCAGGTAGACGTTTTCCGTCATACCATCACCTACTTCACGCGACATCACACCACGGTCACGAAGTACATCCACGCGGAGGGGAATCCGTGTACTGAGAGAATAGGCAAAAATTGCCGCAATCACCAGCAGGATACCCGTATACAGCATGATGCGTGGACGCATCACATGACGCAGCATTTCCTTCGATGTGTAATGCTTGCTCACCGAATTTTCAGTGGCATAGCGAATCAGGCCACGTGGATAATCCATTTTGTCCATGATGTCATTACAGGCATCAATGCACAAACCACAGCCAATGCATTCGTACTGCAGACCATTACGAATATCGATACCCGTCGGGCACACCTGCACACAGACTTTACAATCGACACAGTCGCCCAAGCCCTTGGCCTTCGCATCATCCGATTTGCGTCGCGGTCCACGATTCTCACCACGGGCGGCATCATAAGTCACAATGAGTGTATCCGGATCGAACATCACCCCCTGGAAGCGGGCATACGGACACATGTACTTACAGACTTGCTCACGCATAAAGCCGGCTTGCAGGAAACAGAAGGCACTGTAGAACACCACCCAGAAAGCCGACCAACCACTAATCGTCAGCGTGAGAAGATCCTGCATCAGATCACGCATCGGCATGAAATAGCCGACGAAAGTGATGCCCGTCCACAGAGACAGGATGCCCCACAGGAAAAACTTGCTGGCTTTAATGCGGAACTTGCGACCTGACATGGGTGCCTGATCGAGCTTCATACGGGCGTTACGATCACCCTCAAGCTTGTTTTCGATCCACATAAACAGTTCGGTATAAACCGTTTGTGGGCACGCATAACCGCAGAACAATCGACCCGCTGCAGCCGTAAAAAGGAATAAACCAAATGCCGACAAAAGCAGAATGACTGATAGATAGATGACATCCTGCGGCCAAAGCACCAGATCAAAAATATAGAATTTACGTTCGTTCAGATCTAGTAACAGAGCCTGACGGCCATTCCACTGCAACCAGGGACCAAAATAGAAAATAACCTGCGTCAGGAATACCAAATACCAACGTAAGGTATTGAACTTACCCTTGGTTTCACGGGCATAAATCTTCTTATGTTTGGCATAGAGCGATTGCTCAACAAATTCGGGTTCAGAGGCCTTTTTGGGATTTTGCTCTTGCTGAGTCATTTATCACTTCCGTATGTCAGTTGCAACACCAACATTCTACGCTCTTATATATCGTTCGGACCAACAAAAACAAACGCCCCACCGGAAAACCAGCGGGGCGCAAGCTTTACCCAACCACCCGATTACTTGGCAGCAGGTTTTTGCGACAGGCTATACACGTAGGCAGACAGCAACTTCAGTTTGCCCTCGTTCAGACGCTCGCCAAAGGCAGGCATCATGTTCTGGCGGCCATTGGCAATCGTCTCGGTAATGGTCTTTTCCGAGCTACCGTACAGCCAGACATTGTCAGTCAGATTCGGAGCGCCAATAGCTTGATTGCCCTTGGCATCAGCACCATGGCAACCAGCACAACCCGACGAGGCAAACAACTCTTTACCCTTAGCAGCCGACAGGGAATCATTGGCCAGACCAGACAACGAACGCACATAGTTTGCCAGGTCCTTGATGGCCTCATTCCCCAGATGGGCATGCGGCGGCATCATGCCATTACGACCTGCCGTAATGGTTTGCAGAATCGTCTCCGGCGAACCACCATACAGCCAGTCGTTGTCTGTCAGATTCGGGAAACCCTTGGCGCCACGCGCATCAGAACCATGACACTGGTAGCAGTAAGTCAGGAACAGTCGCTTACCAACTTCCAGAGCCTGCGGATCCTGTGCCAGATCCGTGATTGGAGTTTGTGCATACTTAGCAAACAGCGGACCATACTGTTCATCGGCCTTGTTCACTTCTTTCTGCCACTGACCTGCCGAAGACCAGTCCAGCGCCCCCTTGTTGTTACCCAGAGCCGGGTACAGGAACACATAGGCCAGTGCAAAAACAACGGTGATCCAGAACAGGCCCATCCACCATTTCGGCAGCGGGTTGTTGTATTCCTCAAGGCCATCCCACTCGTGACCGGTGGTTTCGACCTTGCCCTTGGGCATTTTTGCTCGGCTTTGGTTCCACAAAATAAAACCGCAACCGAGGATGCTGCCCAGCACCACGATGGTGACGATAATTGAAGCAACACTAGTTAGCATAATGATTCTTCCGTAAGTTCGTAACGGTTTGGATTACTTCAGAGACTCTTCGCGGGCCTCATCCTGCTTGGCCTGCTCCAGGGTTTCAAACGGAATTCTCGACGCGACATCAAAGTCAGGTTTAGATTTTCGATTGAATGCCCAAAACACGATTGCTAAAAAGGCGATCAAAGACACCACCGTAATAACAACGCGAAGATCATTCTGATCCATTTTACTGAGCCGCCGCAGGCGCTGCCGGTGCCGAGGTTGCGGCTGCCGTATTCGGCAACAGCGTACCCAGACCTTGCAGATAAGCCACCAGAACATCCATTTCGGTCTTGTCACCGATAGCGTCCTTAGCGCCGGAAATTTCTTCGTCCGTGTACGGAACGCCAACACGGCGCAGAGCGACCATCTTGGCATCCGCATCCGCACCTACCGTAGCCGATGCCTTGGTGGTCAACAGGTGCGGATACGCCGGCATGTTTGATTCCGGTACCACATCACGCGGATTGTTCAGGTGAGCCACGTGCCAGGCATCCGAGTAACGGTTGCCAACGCGGGCAAGGTCCGGACCCGTACGCTTCGAACCCCACTGGAACGGGTGGTCATAGACCGATTCACCGCCCACCGAGTAGTGGCCATAACGCTCTGTTTCGGCACGGAACGGACGAATCATCTGCGAATGACAGTTGTAACAGCCTTCGCGGATATAGATATCACGACCGACCAGACGAACGGCATCGTAAGGCTTCAGGCCTTCGATGGGTTTCGTCGTCGAACCTTGGAAGAAGAGCGGAATAATCTCAATCGCTCCACCAACAAACACCGTGAGGAACGTCAAGACAATCAGTAACCCTACTTTGCGCTCAACGAGTTCTTGTGTAATTTTCATCGTAATTCTCCGATTCAGCTGCGCTTAGTGGTGAGCCGGTGCAGGTACAACATCATCATTGACAGCACGTGCTCCTTGCATCGTCTTCAGCATGTTGTAGAGCATGAGCAACATGCCACTCAGGAACATGACACCACCCAGAACACGAATCGCCCAGAACGGATAGCTTGCCTTTACACTTTCGATGAAGCTGTAGGTCAGCGTACCGTCAGAGTTCACAGCACGCCACATCAGACCTTGCATCACGCCAGAGATCCACATCGACGCGATGTACAGAACCACCCCAATCGTAGCGATCCAGAAGTGTGCCGTTACCAGCTTAGTACTCCACATTTCCTGCTTACCAAACAGTTTCGGAATCAGGAAGTAGATCGAACCAATCGACACCATGGCCACCCAACCCAGAGCACCCGAGTGCACGTGACCCACGGTCCAGTCGGTGTAGTGCGACAGGGCATTCACCGTCTTGATCGCCATCATCGGACCTTCAAAGGTCGACATGCCATAGAACGACAGCGAGGTGATGAGGAACTTCAGGATCGGGTCATCACGCAGTTTGTGCCATGCACCCGACAGGGTCATGATGCCGTTGATCATACCGCCCCACGAGGGTGCCAGCAGAATCAGCGAGAAAACCATGCCTACCGATTGCGTCCAATCCGGCAGTGCAGTGTAGTGCAGATGGTGCGGACCCGCCCACATGTACGTAAAAATCAAGGCCCAGAAGTGAACCACCGACAGACGGTACGAGTAGACCGGGCGACCCGCCTGCTTCGGCACGAAGTAATACATCATACCCAGGAAGCCGGCAGTCAGAAAGAAGCCCACAGCGTTGTGGCCATACCACCACTGAACCATGGCATCTTGTGCACCGTAGTAAGCCGAATACGACTTCATGCCAAACAGGCTCACCGGAATTTCAGCACTGTTCACAATGTGCAGCAGTGCAACGGCAATAATGAAGGCGCCATAGAACCAGTTCGCCACATAAATATGGCTCACTTTACGCTTGGCGATCGTTCCGAAGAACACCACGGCGTAAGCAACCCACACCACTGCAATCAGAATATCAATCGGCCATTCGAGTTCAGCGTACTCTTTTGCCGACGTAAACCCAAGAGGTAACGTAATCGCAGCAAGCACAATCACCAGCTGCCAACCCCAGAAGGTAAAGGCGGCCAGCTTATCGCAAAAAATGCGGGTATAGCAGGTGCGCTGAACCACGTAGTAGGACGTTGCGAACAGCGCAGAGCCACCAAACGCAAAAATAACTGCGTTGGTATGCAACGGACGCAAACGACCGAAGGTCAGGTAAGGAGCAATATTGAGCTCAGGCCAGACGAGCTGGGCGGCAACAATAACGCCAACCAGCATGCCGACGATCCCCCAGATCACCGCCATAACGGCAAACTGCCGAACAATCTTGTAGTTATATACAGATTGCGTATCCGACATTACAGACATAGGACGCACCTCTTTGATTAAACAAACACCGTAATTTTGCACGCAAAGCGTACCTTAACAAAGGCTTAATTCTAACTGAATAACAGTTCTTTGACCTAGATCAAATTCTCAGACAGCCGTATGACTAAGGCAAAAGGGCAAAAAAAAAGGTGCACTGCCTGAACAGCGCACCCCAACCCCAACAGAGAAGCAGAATCTGGGCGTCAGCCCGAACAACTCTGCGAGGCAAAGTATGCGTATATCTGATGTCTGATACAAGAGTGATTCAGGTACGATTAATCCAATCCACCAACTATTTCACCTATCTTTGATCTGCGTCAAAAAACGCTGCGCCGCAACAAACGATCAATCAGGCATTCGAGCGTCGGAAGACGCCGATGGCGTCGTTTTATTTGCCAAATCCGTTAATTTTGGCGCATCCCGATCCATCAAAATCCGGTGCGCGGGCCCCTCCAGATCGTCAAACTGGCCCGAACGCACCGACCACCAGAACAGGCCGGCGATCACAAAAACCAGAATGATGGATACGGGGATCAGCAGATAAAGGGATTCCATAATTTGGGATTCTGCCCGAATGCCGCGTTATTCGCCAATTTTCAGGCGCTGCAGGCGCAGCGAGTTGAGCACCACCCATAACGAGCTCAGCGACATCCCCAACCCTGCCAGCCATGGCGTCAGCAAGCCGCTCATGGCCACCGGCAATGCGACCGCGTTATAAATGATCGCCCACCAGAGATTTTCACGAATAATCCGCCGGGTGGCTCGTGACAACCGGATGGCGGCCGGAAGCACCCGCAGATGTTGCCCGAGGAGCACGCAGTCCGCCTGCGTCCGGGCCAGCTCGGTCCCCTCACCCATCGCCACAGAGACTTGTGCGTGCGCCAGTACCGGTGCATCGTTGACACCGTCCCCCACCATACAGACCACCCTACCCGACGCCTGCAGTGCAGCGACTCGTGCCAACTTGCTATCCGGCGTCTCACGTCCAGTCGCCTGTTCAATTCCCACCGTACCGGCAATGTGCTTCACCGTCGCCGAAGCATCGCCAGACAGCAGTGAGACCTGACAACCCATGTCGGACAACTCACGTACGGCCATCGACGCATCCGGGCGAACCTGATCGGCAATCACAAACCTAGCCAGCCACTGGCCGGCTGCACCCAGATAAAGCGTCGTGCCAGCCGCCTCATGATGATCGATGATTGGCAAATCCGGATGCTCGACCAATGCCGCAACAAAATCCTGGTGCCCGATACGCAGTGTGCGACCATCAACGGTTGCCTCAATCCCCGCTGCAGTCTCATGATGCGCCCCCGTGACCGGATATCGTGGCAAATCCTCGGCCGCCCGGCAAATGGCGATTCCCAGTGGATGTGACGACGACTGCTCCAGGCTTCCCGCCAGCGCCAGACAGCGTCGCTCGTCTACATCCGACAGGGCGTCAACCCGTAACACACGCATACTGCCCGTAGTCAGTGTTCCGGTTTTATCCAGGACGACATCCGTAACTTGCGCCAGCGTTTCTACCGCATGACCTCGTGTCACGAGCAGCCCTTCCCGCGCCAGCCTTCCGGTGGCAATCGTCAACGCCACCGGCGTCGCTAATGACAAGGCACAGGGACAACTGACCACCAGCACCGCGACCGTCACCGGTAATGCCTGGGCCGGATCAATCTGCCACCAGATGACGGCAGTGAGTGCCGCCAGCGCCAGCAGTCCCCAGAGGAACCAGGATGCGACACGATCTGCCGTTGTTACCGCCACCGGCTTTTCCAGCGCACCGCGCTCCATCAATTTCAGAATCGCCGAGAGGCGGGTTGACTCGCCCACCTGTGTCACACGCACCGTCAATGGGCTGGCGATATTCAACGAGCCACCGGTGACGCTGGCACCGACTGATTTTTCAACCGGCAGCGATTCGCCGGTGAGCAGGGATTCATCCACACTGCTATCCCCTTCAATCACACAGCCGTCGGCCGGCACCTGAGTTCCCGGTTTGACGAGCACCCGGTCCCCAATCTGCAGGGTAGACACCAGCACCCGCTCGGTCTGGTCCGGTGCACCGGTTTCGACCAAGCGATCTGCAAAAGCAGGTGCCAGACGCCCCAGCTCTTCGGTCGCCCGCAGCGCCTTTTGCCTGGCTAGCAACTCTAGGTAGCGCCCACCCAGCAGGAAAAAGACAAACATATTGATCGAGTCGTAATACACGTGCCCGTTATTGGTCAGCGTCGCCCAGACGCTGGCGACAAAGGCAGCGCCAATGCCCAACGCCACCGGCGTATCCATACCGACACGACGAAAACGAATGTCGCGCCAGGCATTGCGGAAAAACGGGCCACAGGCATAAAGAATGACCGGCAAAGTCAGCACCAGGCTGGACCAGCGCAGTAACACCTCGACGTCCGGTGTTAAATCCCCATCACCGGCCACGTAAGTCGGATAGGCGTACATCATGACCTGCATCATGCCCAAGCCGGAGACAGCTAAACGCCAGAGCATAGCCCGCCGCTCTTTCTGAGCGACCGCCTCCTGCCGGGCAGGATCAAACGGATGGGCCCGGTAACCGATCTCGGAAATTGCTTTGAGAATCTGTGACAGCGCAATCTGCCGGTCATCCCAACGAACCCGGGCACGACGGGTCGTATAATTTACCTCGACCGCCAGCACGCCTGGCAAACGCGCCACATGCTGCTCGTTAAGCCAGACACAAGCCGCACAGGTGATGCCCTCGAGTACCAGCGCTGCTTCCTGCTCGTGCTCACCCAATGCACGGACAAAGGTCTTCTGAAACTCAGCCTGATCGTAAAGGGCCAGAGAGTCCAGAATCTCCGGCCGTGCTTCACGCGGCGACTCGGGCATGGCATCCCGATTCAGGTAATACGCACTCAGCCCATTCGCGACAATCGCCTCGGCAACCGCCCGACAGCCTTCACAACACATGGCCCTCGGCTGCTCGCCCACCGAAACTTCAAGATTCACTCCGGGTGGAATCGGCAATCCACAGTGGTAACACGCTGTGTGGCTGACTGTTTCCGGGGTGGGCATCATGTTCTCGATCAGCGTAATCCGCTGGGCAGCGGAAATTTAACGTCTTCGACGACGCCATCCAGGTTCAGGGCCTCGCCTGCATCCAAGGCTTTCAGGCGCGCAATGACCTCTTCAACCAGCACTTCCGGAGCGGAAGCGCCAGCGGTCACCCCAATCCGCGGCGCACCAGCCAACCATGCCGGATCAATGTTTTCGGCACGATCAATCAGGTAAGCCTGACGGCCCATCAATGCCGCAACTTCACGCAAACGATTCGAATTGGAACTCGTCACCGAACCCACCACCAGCACCAGATCACAGTTTTCTGCCAGCGCCCTGACGGCATCCTGCCGATTCTGAGTGGCGTAACAGATGTCATCTTTTTTCGGACCGACAATTGCCGGGAACCGCTGACGCAACGCCGTCACGATCACTGCTGCATCATCCACCGACAGCGTAGTCTGGGTGACATACGCCAGCTTGGCCGGATCCTTCACCTGCAGCAAGGCGATATCTTCGACGCATTCCACCAGATACATGCCACCGGTAGATTGCCCCATGGTACCTTCGACTTCCGGATGACCCTTGTGGCCAATCATGATGATTTCTCGATCTTCCGCCCGCATGCGCGACACTTCGACATGCACCTTGGTGACTAACGGACAGGTCGCATCAAAAATGCGCAGACCACGCTCAGCAGCCTCATCGCGTACCGATTTCGGCACACCATGGGCACTGAAGATCAATGTGGCGCCTGCCGGCACATCGGAAAGCGCTTCAATAAAGATGGCACCCCGCTTACGCAGGCCTTCCACCACAAACTTGTTGTGAACCACTTCATGACGCACATAAATGGGCGCCCCGAACTGGTCCAGCGCACGTTCCACAATGGCAATGGCCCGCTCGACGCCGGCACAGAAGCCACGTGGATTCGCGAGAACAATCGGCATGGTTTTAGCGTTCATGGTCACAACAATCCGATGATCTGCACTTCAAAACGCAGGCTTTTACCGGCGAGCGGGTGATTAAAATCCATCAACGCATGGGTGTCGTCGAGTTCACGCACAAACCCGGCAAATTCAGCGCCTTCCGGTGATGTGAATTCAACCAGGGTGTTTTCCTTGAGATCGTCCGCCACAGGCAACGCGCTGCGCGCGATCCGCTGCACTAATCCGGGGTTATGCTGGCCAAAACCGGCTTCGGCCGGCACGTCGAAAATCGCATGCTCACCGGGCACCAAACCAACCAGACAGGCTTCCAGATTCTCGTTCAGCTCGCCATTACCCAGCATGATTGTGGCCGGACCCAGATCAAAGGTACTAACGACCTCTTCCCCATCCTGCGTGGTTAACCGGTAATGCAGCGTCAGGAAACTATCTGCTTTAATCCGGGGTGTGGTGTCTTGCACGGTCTGCTCCCTGCATGCCCCTTGGCACGCGACGTATTCCGCTAGGATTTCTGCGGCGATTGTTTCTGAAAAAGCACATACAGCACCGCACCAACACACACGGCACTATCTGCGATATTAAATGCGGGCCAATGCCAGCCGGCGGCATGAAGATCGATAAAATCAATCACCATGCCCAGCCACAAGCGGTCAACCAGGTTCCCCAGTGCACCACCCATGATCAGCACCAACCCGGTAGCCAGGCAGTTCCAGCGGGACAACTGTCGCAGCTGCCAGATAATCCAGCCGGAAATACCCAGCGCAATGGCGCTGAAAAACCAGCGCTGCCAACCGGCATGGTCAGCCAGGAAACTGAACGCGGCGCCGGGGTTGAATACCAGAACAAGGTTCAAAAATGGTGTCAGCTCAATCGCCTCACCCGGTATGAAGGTGTTGAACACCCAGAGTTTGCTCAGCTGATCCAGCACAATCACGGCCAGTGCGGCCAACAACCCCTGCACCAGAAGGCTTCTACCTTTTCCGGGCACAGCGGATGGGTTACGCATCATGGCATCAGGCATGGACACGGATTTCGCCTTCCCCGTGGACATTGCTGATACAGCGGTCACACCAGCCCGGATGCGCCGGGTCCTGGTTCACGCTCTCACGTTGATGCCAGCAACGCTCACATTTGGCATGGATATTAGCGGTCACCGTCACGCTGAGCGACTCCCCTTGGGTGACGGTTGCACCAGAACTGATCAGCACGAACTTGAGGTCATCACCCAGACTGGCCAGGGCAGCGGCGTCATCGGTCGGTGCAATAATCGCCACATCAGCCTGTAGCGAGGAACCAATACCGCCTTCGCTGCGTACGGCTTCCATGGCTTTGGCGACCTCGGCACGCACGGCACGAATTCTCGTCCATTTGGCCACCAGTGCATCGGCGTCTGCGACTGCCGGTAACGGCTCCGCATCCGACAGCATGATCGATGCCGGCAAGTTCGGATTTTTCTTGGCCAGCAGCGACCACACCTCTTCTGTCGTAAACGACAGAATCGGGGCCATCAGACGCAGCATCGTCTGCGTGATCCACCACAGCGCTGTCTGGGCGGAACGGCGGGCCCGTGAATCCGGCGCCGTGGTATACAGACGGTCCTTGAGCACATCCAGATAAAACGCCCCCAGATCTTCGGAACAGAAATTCTGCAGCGACTGCACAATGTGGTGGAAGTCGTAGCGGTTGTAGTCATCTTCAACGGTGACCTGCAGGGCACGCGCCATCTCGATGGCATAACGATCAATTTCCAGCATCTCCGTCACGGCCACGCCATCCACGGCTGGATTGAAGTCATCCGTGTTAGCCAGCAGGAAGCGCACCGTATTACGGATCCGACGATAGCCTTCCACGACCCGCTTGAGAATTTCGTCGGAAATGGTCAGCTCACCGGAGTAGTCTGTGCTGGCCACCCAGAGGCGCAGAATTTCCGCACCCATCTTGTCGGCCACTTCCTGCGGATAGATCACATTCCCCACCGACTTGGACATCTTGCGGCCCTTGCCATCCACCACGAAGCCATGCGTCAGCAAGCCCTTGTAGGGCGCACGACCATCGAGCGCACAACCGGTCAACAGCGACGATTGGAACCAGCCGCGATGCTGATCCGAACCTTCCAGATACAGATCCGCCGGCCACGCGTGCTCATCGGCATGAGAGCCACGCATCACATGCCAGTGGGTCGTACCCGAGTCAAACCAGACATCCAGCGTATCGGTCAGTTTGCGGTAATCCTTGGCTTCGTCACCCAGCAGCTCAACCGGGTCGAGCTGGAACCAGGCCTCAATACCTGACTGCTCGACACGTTTGGCCACGGCTTCAATCAGCTCGGGTGTCCGCGGATGCAGTTGGTTGGTTTCCTTGTTCAGGAAGAACGGAATCGGCACCCCCCAGTTACGCTGGCGAGAGACACACCAATCCGGCCGGTTACGGATCATCGCTTCCAGACGTGCCCGGCCCCAGGCCGGATAAAAATGCGTGTCGGCCACGGCAACTTCAGCCAGATGACGCAGGGACGAGGCACCCGGTTTCGGTGGCATATCCATACCGACAAACCATTGCGTTGTCGCCCGGAAAATGATCGGGGTCTTATGACGCCAGCAGTGCGGATAGCTATGCTGCAGCTTGACCTCGGCCAGAAGTCGATGGGCATGGCGCAGGGTTTCCAGCACTTTCGGGTTGGCTTCCCAAACACTCAAGCCAGCCAGCGCAGCTTCAGGCAACGGCAACGTCTTCTGCAGGAAACGACCGTCGTCACCCACCGGGTTTTCAACCGGCAGACCGTACTTCTTACCGATATTAAAGTCATCAACCCCATGGGCCGGTGCGGTATGCACCATGCCGGTACCGGCATCCGTGGTCACATGCTCACCGCAGATGATCGGCACGTCCTTACTGTAGAACGGATGGCGCAGCAGCACGTGTTCCAGTGCTGCGCCCGTACACTTGCCCAGCACCTGCCCCTGCAACTCATAACGCTGCAATGCGCCTTCTGCCAGATCGGCACCCAGGATCAGATTGCCTTTGGCCGTGCCTACCAGCACATATTCCACCGTCGGATGCACACTCACGGCCTCATTAGCTGGTAGCGTCCAGGGCGTTGTTGTCCAGATCACGGCAAAAGCCGGACCTTCCAGGTGATCCAGACCAAAGGCCTGGGCCAGTTTTTTGGCATGACTGTCATGCACTTCAAAGGCCACATCAATGGCGGGCGAGTGCTTGTCCTCATATTCGACTTCCGCCTCGGCCAGCGCAGAACGACAGTCCAGGCACCAGTTTACGGGCTTCAGGCCCTGATACAGATATCCATCCGCCAGCATCTTGCCCAGAGCACGAATCTCGTTGGCTTCGGCGCTGAAGTTCATCGTCAGATAAGGGTTACCCCAGTCACCCAGCACGCCGAGACGGATGAAGTCTTTCTTCTGACGCGCAACCTGCTCGGCGGCATAGACACGGCACAATTTGCGGACTTCATCGGCCGGCAGATTGCGACCATGCTGTTTTTCGATCTGGTGTTCGATGGGCAAACCGTGGCAATCCCAACCCGGCACGTACTGGGCATCAAAACCGGCCAGTACCTTAGAGCGGACGATGATGTCCTTGAGGATCTTGTTGACCGCATGACCGATATGGATATCACCATTGGCGTATGGCGGGCCATCGTGCAGCACAAAGCGCGGTCGACCCCGGGTATGCGCCTGAATCTTCTGATAGAGACCATTCTGTTGCCATGCCTCAACCCATTGTGGTTCGCGTTTCGGAAGATCACCACGCATTGGAAACGGCGTGTCCACCAGATTCAGGGTGGCACGAGCCGCTTTGCTCGCATCAGAAAGGGCTGCGTTCTTGGATTTTTCAGTCATGGGAATACGTGTCTTACACAGTTAGCTGAGATTCAAAATAGGCATGCGCCTGCGCCATATCCTCACGGATCTGGGCAGTCAGCGCTTCAAAACCGGCAAAAGTCATCTCATCGCGGAGCTTTGCCAGGAAACGAACATCAAGGTGGGCGCCATACAGATCACCCGAGAAATCGAAAAGATGTACTTCCAGTAGCGGGCGGGTATCGCCACCGAGTGTGGGTCGATAACCGATATTGGCGACACCGCGATAACGATGTGAGGGCTGTGGCACGGCCTGATTTGTATCGTCCAAACCCACATCGACCACGAAAACGCCACGCAGCGGCAACGGGTTATGACGAATCTGCACATTGGCGGTGGGTACGCCGATGGTGCGCCCCAGCTGCCGGCCATGTATCACCCGACCTTCCATGGCGTAGGGATAGCCGAGCAAAGATTCTGCCCGGGCCAAGTCACCCGCAGCCAGAGCCTCTCGTACCTGAGAGCTGGAAATCCGTGCAGCCCCCAGACATTCTGAGTCCAATGCCGACACACTGAAACCATGCACCGCACCGAGTGCTTGCAATTGACGAAAATCGCCAGCGCGACGAGCGCCAAAGCGGAAGTCATCTCCAATCAGCACATGCCGGGCCTGCATCGCATCGACCAGCACCTTCTGGACAAAGGCCTCCGGACTCAACGCCGCAAAACGCGCATCAAACCGGCAGACCCGGGTTTCGGCAACACCGGCCATGGCCAATGCCTCCAGCTTTTCCCGCAGGGTATGCAGGCGTGCCGGTACCTGAGGTAAGCCAGACATCACAGACGCCGCTCCGGCCACAACACTGGCCTTGGCGGCCTGGCTGGCAAAGAACTCGCGTGGATGAGGCGCAAAGGTCAGGACGCTCGGCTGTAAGCCGCGCAAGGCTGCCTCAGCCGTAAGCTGACGCAGCAACGCCTGATGCCCGAGGTGCATGCCATCAAAATTACCGATGGTCACTGCCGCAGGCAATCTGGCAGGTAAAGTCAGTCCGCGTACAACACGCATAAAATCAGACGCAGGGTTCCGGAAGAAAACCCTGCATTATAAGGGGTACCGGACCAATTCAGCCGCTGCGGGTGCCGGCATGCACCGGATTCCGTGCCAGATACTGACGAATTCCCCGCATAATCGCCTCGGCCAACTTATCCTGGTACTCGTCGTCGTTGAGCCGCTTTTCTTCTTCGGGGTTGGAAATAAAGGCCGTTTCAATCAACACGGAAGGGATATCGGGAGCCTTCAATACCGCAAAACCCGCCTGCTCCACCGATGATTTGTGCAGGGCGTTCACACTACCCAGGTTCGAAAGCACGGATTTGCCCAACTTCATACTGTCATTTTGCGTGGCAGTTTGCGTCAGATCCATGAGTGTTCGTGCCAGATGCGGGTCAGATACGGTGAAATTAACCCCACCCACCTTATCCGCCTCGTTTTCCTTCTGGGCCAAATACCGGGCCGCCGCGCTGGACGCCCCTTTTTCCGATAACACAAAGACAGAAGAACCGCGTGCCTCAGGTTTGATCCAGGCATCCGCATGAATCGACACAAACAGATCCGCCTGCGCTTTGCGGGCCTTCTGCACGCGGGTCTGTAGAGGCACGAAGAAATCCCCATCCCGGGTCAGCGCCGCGCGCATTCCTGGATCTGCCTCGATTCGCTGACGCAAACGCCGGGCGATCGACAGCGTCACATTCTTTTCCATGGATCCCCGTGCACCAATCGCGCCCGGGTCTTCGCCGCCATGCCCTGGGTCCAGCATGATAGTCACCATCTTGCTGCCCTTCTTCGACGTTTTCGCCGGTTCGTCACTGCGTTTTTCTGCGAGTCTCTGAGGGGCTTCCGGCTCGCTCGGCGCTGGCCGTTCACTCGGTTTTTCAACCAGCGGTTTAGCCGGTTCCAGCCGCGACGGTTCTGCCACAGCCTTGGTAGGGGCGGATGCGCTCGGTTTCGCCGAAACCAATTGCATCAGCGGGTCCTGCGGCACGGCCGGATAGATATCCATCACCAACCGGCTCTGATAGTCGCCGACAGGCGCCAGATTGAACACCTGGGGCGCAACCTCCCCCTTCAGGTCCATGACCAGTCGCACCACACCCGGCTTGTTATTGGCCGCGCGCAACTGGCGGATATACGGGTCATTCGGCCCGACCTTATCGCCCAGGCTTTTCAGCACACCATTGAGCTCAATGCCCTCGATATCAACGACCAGCCGCTCCGGGTTATGCACGATCGTCTGCGTAAACTTTACCGGACCCTTATGCTCTATCGTCACACGCGTGTAGTCTTCAGCCGGCCAGACACGCACCGCCACAATGGATGACCCATTGGCAACGTTCGCCGCCAGAGCACCGACAGGCGTCACCGCCAATAGCCAGAGCGAGCCTGCGCCGCGCAGCAGCTGACGGCGCTTCATATCCGAGCGTTGACGACTCACGCCAGACGCTCCAGACAGGTTTGTCCCTGTTCGGTGCGGGCGTCCACTTCGAGAATCCGACCACCATGAGCCGAATCGCTCAAGGAGACTACCCAATCCGGCGGTGGTAAATGCCCAGCAGCCCGATCCGGCCACTCGACAAAGCAGAGTCCCGGCATACTGAAATACTCATCAAAACCGGCCTCGCTGAAAGCCTCTGGCGCCTCAAGGCGGTAGAGATCAAAATGACAGAACTGACCACCAGCCACCTGATAGAGCTCCAGCAGCGGATAAGTCGGGCTTTTAACGCGTCCCTCGAAGCCGAGGCCGCGCAGAACGGCGCGAACCAGCGTGGTTTTACCGGCGCCAAGATCGCCCAGCAGATCGACATGAAATCGGTAAGCGGCAGATGCAGCAGGCAGTGCTCGTGCAATCAGCCCACCCAGGGCCTGCGTTGCCTCCTCATCCACCAGCTCGAAACGTAAAACGGACATCGAAACCTCATCAAAGTTTCGCTATGGTGCCCGAGGCGGCTAAGGAAGGCTAGTAGTCCGGCAAAATCTGTGAACCCCCTGCACGCATGGTTCAGGGCGTTTCTACCCACCGGGCCGCAAATCGACGCGCCAACGGGGCAAGGTAATAAATCACCGGTACGGCAATCACATAGGCGATGACGTATGCCCGCATCCAGCTCATGAAGAAGCCATCGATCCAGCCTAGGTTAATCAACGTAATAAAGAACGTCATGACGAAGACCATCTTGGCCCCCATCACCAGCGAAAACACCAGATGGAAATACTTACGATGCAATTTGGGCATAAACAGCGTTCCCGAAACTCAGTAATAAACCCGACAGCAACCGGGGCAGGACGGCGTAGGGCCTGCCAGCAGGTTCCCCACAGCCAATAATAGAAGCAGGAGCAGGAGGAGAAGCGGCAACCATAATATGGGGCGGCGGCAAAACTTGCCGCGCATGCGATCTAAAATACGGCTCCGGCTGTCCTGACGCACCGCTCCATCCACGATTAATGTGCTGCTTTCGGCATGGCCGTGCGCATCAGGCGAACAAACAACCCGAATGTGGCTATCTGCAGGACCATGAGAAAGGTCAACGGAATCCAAATCGTCAGCGAGTTCACGACTTCCAGCGGTTCCAGCCCCCGGAAAACGACGAACATCCCCAGCACAAATAGCCCGACCCCCGGGCATATCAGCGAAAAACTGGCAGCCTGCGGTTGCTCTGTCACCAGATAGCGCCAACCGTTATTGCGATTCATCACTGCTCGTCCAAGTAGGTAAAAAAACAGCTGGACCGACATGAAGAGCAGCAAAACAGCCGCTGGCAGCACCTTGCCGACCTGAACGCCCCATACATGCTGCGCACTCATCAGCAAACGAAAAGCGGCAATACCGAGAATCGTTGAAATGGGGATCGCCATCCAGAGCGTGCCCGAAGCGGCCGGTTTTACACCGTCGCTCATCATGCGTGGAAACTGCACAACGAAGTGCGCCGACGCGATGAAGAGTGCAAATACCATGAGAATCACGGCCCCGGAAAAACCGACACCGGCGGTCACCTTATGATGACTCATGGCCGCCGAGGCCGAAAATCCAACACTCAGCATGGCAAATGTAAACGCTGGGAACATACCGGCCAGACCGCTCCCTGCATTATCCGATGTGCTCTGATAGAGCGCCGAGAGATGATCCATCCACAACAACACGGCATCGACCGCAATCAGGAAAAAGGCCAGTAGCGCCCCAGGAAACAGCATCTCGCGTAGCTCCCATAGCCCAGGCACAAAGACCAGCCCGATAATGAACAGCACGTTCACCATCATGGCCATTACCAGCGGTCGCACCATCATCTGCAAGCCCATATGAGATTGCCAGAAGGCGCTGAACTGCGGTGACTTCTTAAATGCCGCCAGACCCTTCATCATCCACACGACAAGCGCCAGGTGCACCAGAGCAAAAACCAGAATACCGGCCTGCATGGCACGCACAAAAACGCCGGCAAGCTCGCTACTGGCCGAGTACACCTGTAATGTTTCAAAAATCGGTACCGACACCCCGTCATGGGGAGTGAGGAACAGCAGCCACATGAACAGGCTGACTGTCAGACCGCCCGCACCCAGTGTCGCCAGGCCATGCAAAGGGACAAATGCATTATCTGCCGTTTTGTTGTGCTTCATGCTAGATTCACCTCCAGCCCACGGGGCTCAGTTTGCCAATGCAGCCGAGTAAAAACTCGTCTTCGTATATTATATACAGATATATATCGTTAACCCAAATCTGACATGCCGACCCGAAAAATTGACCGCTCACTGCTTCAGCAAACCGCCAACGACGCCCGTTTGTCGCCGCGCGGCCGTAAGAACGCCAACTTCCATCCCAATGATGCATTTCCTGCGCATCGGCTCATCAATGCCATGCAACCCAGCTCTTATGTGCGCCCTCACCGGCACCTGGACCCGCACAAGGACGAAACCATTCTGGTCCTACAAGGACGTTTCGGATATCTGAGTTTTGATGACCATGGCGTGATTGTCGAAGCCATCGAACTGAAGGCTGGTGGCGACACACTCGGCATCGACATCCCGAATGGCACCACCCATACCATTCTGGCGCTGGAAGCGGACAGCGTCTTTTTTGAAGCCAAAGCTGGCCCCTTTGTGCCACTGAGCCCGGATGAAATTGCCGCCTGGTCCCCCGCTGAAGGCACTGCCGAAGCCACAGACCTCTGGAACCTCTGGCGCGCACGCTTTGCCTGAACTCTCTGTCATGCCTGACGCCTTCGACTCGGCAAAGCCGGTACACCAACCGCTTGATCCACAGCAAATCCGCGCCTTTATCGAAGACACTGCTGCAACCCTGGGCTTTTGTGAACTCCGCGTAGGCGCACCGGTTATCGGCATCACCGCACAGGCACGACTAGATCGCTGGTTGAACCAAGGGATGCACGGCACGATGGCGTACATGGCACGCCACGCCGAGCTGAGAAAATCGCCGGACGCGCTGTTTCCGGGCACCTGTAGCATCATCAGCGTTCGCTTACCCTACTGGCCGGAAGACACTCAGACGCCCCAGGCCTGTGCACAACTCGCCGATTCGCAGGCAGCCTATATCTCCCGCTACGCACTGGGGCGCGACTACCACAAGGTCATTCGGCAGCGTCTCCAGAAACTGGCCGATGCCATCAGCAACCGATACGGTGCTTTTGATTACCGGGCCTTCACCGACTCCGCCCCGGTCATGGAAGTTGCCCTCGCCCAGCAGGCCGGCCTTGGCTGGGAAGGCAAGCACACCTTATCCCTGACCCGTAGCGGCTCCTGGTACTTTCTTGGAGAACTGTTTACCAACCTGCCGCTCGAACCTGATGCACCGATTGATGCCCATTGCGGTGATTGTCAGCGTTGTCTTGATGCCTGCCCCACAGGCGCTATTACCCAACCCTACCAGGTGGATGCCCGGCGCTGCATCAGCTATTTGACGATTGAGCATGACGGAGAAATCCCCGTCGAATTACGTCAAGCCATGGGGAATCGCATTTATGGCTGTGACGATTGCCAGCTGGTTTGTCCCTGGAATCGCTTCGCCGTTAGCGGTGACCCGGCCTTCGCCCCCAGACACGGGCTCGATCAGGCAAGTTTGCTGGCACTCTATGCATGGACCGAGGCCGAATTCCTGAACCGTTTGGAGGGTAGCCCGATCCGCCGTATCGGCTACGAGCGCTGGCTACGCAACATCACTGTGGCATTGGGCAATACCCGCCCAACCCCGGCCATTATTGATGCATTGACGCATAAAAAAACCCACGCGAGTGCGTTGGTGAAGACGCACATCGAGTGGGCTCTGGCGCAATTAGCGGACTAACCGCTAAAAACGCCACACGGGCAAATTACTTGCAGTCAGTTTTGCAGCCCGTGCCACAACCCGTACCACAACCGCCCGAACCCCCGGTCTTGCAACCGAAGATGCTGTAAGCCGGGCAATAACGGAACAAGCCGGTCAACAGGGGAACAACACCGATATAGCCCCAGGCCGGGATCGTCTCGGTCGCTGCCAGACCAACCAGCACAAGACCAACCACGATACGAAGGACGCGGTCCAGACCGCCTACATTCTGAGTCATTTTATTTCTCCTGTTAAAAGCTAAAGGTATTGAACCACAGACGCTAATATTATATATAATTGTAGATCTTTGCAATCGCAACACATCTCAACCCAAGGAGTCTGCCATGTCTGAAAAATCCTTTAAGACCGTCACCCAGGAACTGAGCAAGGGCCTCGCCCAATTCCGTGGTCAAGTCCCTGATGTGCAGGCCGGTTTCAGTGCACTCCACCAGGCTGCCATGAAAGATGGCGCACTGGATGCCCTGACCAAGGAACTGATTGCGCTGGCCATTGGCGTTGCCGCCCGTTGCGATGGCTGCATCGGGTTCCACACCCAGGCCCTGATCAAACTTGGTGTGACCAAAGCCCAACTAGCCGACATGCTCGGCGTTGCCGTCATGATGGGCGGTGGCCCATCACTGATGTATGCCGCAGAAGCGATGCGTGCCTACGAAGAATTCGGCGGCCAGTAATTAGATCTTTTTGCGCCAGATCGCCGCAAAGAAGCCATCCGTGCCATGGCGATGCGGCAACAACTGCAGGCCCGGCAAACCTGTCGGGCCATTGATCAGCGCATCGGCCGGTAACTCGATACCCACCGCAGCCAGCTGTGCCACAGGATCCACGACCTCAAACTGCGGATGCGCGTCAGTGAAAGCCTGCTGAACCAGCGTATTCTCCACAGCCAGTAAGCTGCAGGTCGCATAAACCAGCACACCACCTGGCCGCACCAGGGGTGCCGCTGCCTCCAGAATCTTGCGCTGAATCTCGGCCAGTTCGGCAATCTGCTCCGCCGTTTGCCGCCACTTCAGATCCGGGTTACGCCGCAGAGTGCCCGTCCCAGAACAGGGGGCATCGACCAGAACGCGGTCAAACTTGCCGGC
>CAYLWV010000004.1:21780-35980 GCA_964387485.1 uncultured Dechloromonas sp.
CCATCGGCCGGTCGCTCGAATTTGAGCACCTCGGCCAGCAAACTGATCGCCTGCGCCACAAAGGGGCGCGGCAAAGCGAGCTCAGCAGCGCTCTTGGGTTCAGCAGTGGCTTGCGATGCTACAGGGCGGCGCTTGGCGTTCGGGGTAGATGAGCGCTTCTGTGCAGGCGCTGGTTTTTTTTTAGTCATAACATCTCTCAGCCCACATGCGGGGCAATCAATCCAACATCATTGGCAAGTGCGCCATCCAGCAACACGCGCTGGCCGACAACCTTCAAACGTCCTTCGGCAAACCAGCGGACTGCTGCCGGGTACACCCGGTGCTCTTCAGCCAGCACACGGGCTGCCAGCGAGGCCACCGTATCATCGGGCAAGACCGGTATGGCCGCCTGAGCAATCATCGGGCCGTGATCCAGCTCGGCCGTCACAAAATGCACCGTGCAGCCATGCAGATGGACACCGGCATCCAGCGCCCGCTGATGGGTATGCAGACCGGTGAATGAGGGCAAGAGTGACGGATGAATGTTGATCATCCGCCCGGCGTAATGATTCACAAAATCCGCTGTCAGTATGCGCATGAACCCGGCCAGTACGATCAGATCCGGTACATATCGATCAATCGCGCCCTGCAACGACTGGTCATACACCGTCCGGTCCGTCACGCCCTGCGAGGGCACAATCTCGGTCGCAACGCCCGCAGCGGCCGCGAGCTGCAAACCAGGCGCATCCGCTTTATTGGCAATCACGGCCACCACAGCCGCCGGATAATCCGGTGCTGCAGCGGCTTCAAGAATCGCCGATAGATTCGAACCTCGTCCCGAGATCAGAACAACAACGCGGGCTTTAGCCATGCATCAACCTTTGCGGCCTGCCGCACGGGCACGCAACACCGCAATAATCCCCGGCAGAATCGACAGGAAAATAATCAGCAGAATCACAGCCGTCAGATTATTCTTGATGAACGGAATATTGCCGAACCAGAAACCGGCCAGGGTGAGCGACACCACCCAGAGTAAGCCACCCGTCACGTTGTAAAAGAAAAAGCGCTGGGCTTTCATACCCCCGAAACCAGCAACAAACGGCGCCATTGTGCGGACAATCGGCAGAAAGCGGGCAATCACAATAGTCTTGGGACCATGCTTATCAAAGAACTGTTCAGTGTATTGCAGCTTTTCCGGGCTGATCAGCCGGGTACGTTTGATCAACGCATCCCCAAACCAGCGACCAATCGAATAATTGAGGGCATCGCCCATAATGGCAGCCGCCACCAGCAGCACCATTAACAGGGGCAGGCTCATGCCTTCGGTCACGCACAGTGCCCCCGCCACAAACAACAGCGAATCACCCGGCAGAAACGGGGCGACGACAATACCTGTTTCCACAAAGATAATGGCGAACAGCAGGGCATAGACCCAATCACCGTACTGCTGCACAAAAAACTGCAGGTGTTTATCCAAGTGCAATACGAGATCAGTAAAGGAGGCGAGCCATTCCATAGCGGGTGCCATTCTGAAGAACGTTGAGTAAGACCGCTATTTTAGCCGATCCCACTATAATCCCGTAGATGAGCCTGCCATCCCGCCAACCGATCATCCGCGCCCTGCCCGATCATCTGATCAGCCAGATCGCCGCCGGTGAAGTCGTCGAACGCCCCGCCTCTGTCCTCAAGGAATTGCTGGAGAATGCGGTTGACGCCGGTAGCACCCGCATCCGGATCGATCTGGAGGAAGGTGGCATGCGCCTGATCCGCATCACCGACAATGGCTGCGGCATCGAGCAGGGGCAGCTGGGTTTGGCGCTGACGCGTCACGCCACCTCCAAAATTCAGTCGCTGGATGATCTTGAACGCGTCACTACCATGGGGTTCCGTGGTGAAGCCCTGGCGGCCATTGCCAGCGTCTCCCGACTGACACTGACCAGTGCCGCCCATAACAGCAGCCACGCCTGGCGCATGACCGCCGATGGCGAACTGACACCCGACGCCCTGCCCGCCGGCACCCAGGTGGAAATGCGTGACCTGTATTTCAACACGCCAGCTCGCCGCAAATTCCTCAAAAGCGCCGGCACCGAGCAGGCGCATTGCATGGAAACCATTCGCCGCCAGGCGCTGGCCCATCCGGAAATCGCCTTCACCATCAGCCGCGATGGCAAGCAGTCTCATCTCTGGCCAGCCGACAGTCGTGAGAATCGCCTACGCCAGATTCTCGGCGATGACTTCCTCAAAGCCTGTCGTCAGGTGGACCAGGGCAATGACCTGTTACAGCTCCAGGGCTGGACCATGATTCCGACAGCGATCCTGTCTGATCGTGAAGCCCAGCTTACTTTCGTTAACGGCCGCTACGTGCGCGACAAGGTGATTCAGCATGCCATTCGCGAAGCCTATCGTGACCAGCTGCATGGTAGCCGGCAACCGGGCTGCTGCCTGTTCCTGACCATTGATTCGGGACTCGTCGATGTCAATGTCCACCCGGCCAAAACCGAAGTCCGTTTCCGTGACAGCCGCGCCGTCCATCAGTTCATCTATCATGCCCTGAAGCAGATACTGGCCATCAGCACCGAAACCGCGCCACCGATCACCTTGGACCATATTTCAGAGCGTTCCAGTAGCCCGGTACAACCCACAACCTATCAACCGGGGCTGGGATTACATCGTCATCTGGCTGACGCGCGGACACCTTACCAGACAGCACCACTTTCCGGCGCCGCCATCAACGCGGCCATGGCCTGGCAAACACCGCCAGCGGACGCCACATCCGTTCAGACGGCATCCGGGGATGCCGATCAGGACATCCCGCCCCTGGGATTTGCCATTGGTCAGCTGCATGACCGCTATATCGTTGCGCAGAACGCGCAGGGCATGATCCTCATTGACCAACATGCCGCGCATGAACGGGTGCTTTACGAAAAGCTCAAAACTAGCTGTGGCCTGGATGCACCCGCCCGACAACCCTTGCTCATTCCCGTTACGGTGAGTCTGAGCGATCTCGACATGGCGACCTGGCACGAGCAACCCGAAGCCCTCACCAGCCTGGGATTCGAGCTTTCCGAAGCCGGCCCCAATAGCCTGGTGATTCGTCAGGTCCCGGCCGGCATTGGCTCAGGACGCATCGACCCCGCCACCCTCGTCCGCGAGCTCATTCATAACCTGCAGGACTCACCAGCACAGGCCAGCCTGAGCGCACGCCGTGAACGCCTGCTGGGGACCTGTGCCTGCCATGCCGCCATTCGTGGCCAGCACAGCCTGAGTCTCTTGGAGATGAATGCACTCCTGCGTCAGATGGAAGCCACGGAGCGCGCTGATCAGTGTAACCACGGTCGCCCCACCTGGATTCTGGTCGACCTGCCGGCTATCGACGCCCTGTTCCTGCATGGTCGCTAACAACCCTTCATTTCCGCCGGCCATACTGCTGCTCGGCCCCACGGCCAGCGGCAAAACGGATCTCGCCCTTCGCCTAGTGGATCAATTTGCGGACCGACACCCCATCGATCTCATCAGTGTCGACTCGGCACTGGTGTTCAAAGACATGAACATCGGCACGGCCAAACCGGACGCCGACACGCTAAAGCGTTACCCGCATGCGCTGGTGGATGTGATTACACCGGAAGAAAGCTACTCGGCCGCACGCTTCCGCGAGGATGCCCTGGCCGCTATGGCAGAAAGCACCGCTCGTGGGCACATCCCGCTGCTCGTTGGCGGCACCATGCTCTACATCAAGGCGCTGCTGGAAGGTCTGTCGGATCTGCCGCAAGCCAACGCAACGCTTCGTGCCGAAATCGATGCACGCGCACAGCAACAGGGCTGGCCCGCAATTCATGCCGAACTGGCAATGCTCGACCCGACAACGGCCGCCCGCCTTGCACCAAATGATTCACAGCGTATCCAACGTGCATTGGAAATATGTCTCCTCAGCGGTCGGCCCGCTTCAGCACTCTACGCCGAACAACAGCAGCAGACTGCACCGCCTTATCGATTCTTATCGCTGGCCCTATTGCCCAGCGACCGTAGCTGGCTGCACGAACGCATTGCGCTACGTTTCAAGCTCATGCTGCAACAAGGCTTCATCGAAGAGGTTCAAGCACTTCGTAGCAAATACAACCTCCACGCCGACCTCCCTTCGATGCGCTGCGTGGGGTATCGGCAGGCATGGGAAATGCTGGAAGGTACACTGCCGGCTAAAGAACTCGAAGAGCGCGGCATCTACGCCACACGTCAACTGGCCAAACGCCAGATCACCTGGCTCAAGAACAGCATTGGTTGCGAGCCCTTTGATTGCCTCCAAAACGACAACGCCGACCTGATGGGTCGGCGTGTTGCTGAATTTCTGACAGAGTAATCAGACAACTACGGTCGGTGCTTCACCGGCTTCGCTGGCACGGATCATGCCGATACGGCTGACCTGCTCACCATGCTCAGCCAGCACTTTGCTCACGGCATCAGCGTTTTCCGGGGCCACCACGATCACCATACCGATACCGCAGTTGAATACGCGGTGCATTTCGTCGTCAGTCACACCACCGGCTTCCTGTAGCCAGTTGAAGAGCGCCGGACGCTCCCAGCTATTACGCTGGATTTCAGCGGTTAGGCCAGGTTGCAGAATACGTGGCACGTTTTCGGTAATGCCGCCGCCGGTGATATGGGCCAAGCCCTTGATGGCGCCCGGCAGTGCGGCAAATGCGGCCAGCACCGGTTTCACATAAATACGGGTGGGTGCCATGACCAGATCACCCAGAGTCACCTCATCCAGCAGATCGGTCGGTTTAGCACCGCTGCGCTCGATGATCTTGCGGATCAGCGAGTAACCATTTGAATGGGCACCGCTTGAAGCAAGGCCTAGAACCACATCGCCCGCCTTGATGCTCTTACCATCAATGATCTGCGATTTTTCAACAGCACCCACGGCAAAACCGGCAAGATCGTATTCACCCGCCGGGTACATATCCGGCATTTCGGCGGTTTCGCCGCCGATCAGTGCCGCACCCGCCAATTCACAACCCTTGGCAATGCCACCCACTACAGCGGCGGCGGTATCTACGTCCAGCTTGCCACAGGCAAAGTAATCCAGAAAGAACAGCGGCTCAGCGCCTTGAACCAGAATGTCGTTAACGCTCATGGCTACCAGATCCTGACCAATGGTGTCGTGACGATTCCAGGCAAAAGCCAGGCGTAGCTTGGTACCTACGCCATCGGTACCGGAAACCAGTACGGGCTCTTTATATTTTTTGGAAATCTCGAACATGGCACCAAAACCACCAATACCGGCCATGACGCCTTCACGCATGGTGCGCTTGGCCATCGGCTTGATACGCTCGACCAGTTCGTCACCGGCTTCCATGTCCACGCCGGCATCACGGTAAGATAGACCACCACCGGCCTTGGCATCATGAGCAGCGAACAGTTGGCGAGCGTGATTAAGCGGGCAAAACATGGGCGATCCTTACATCAAGATGGCGTTAAGAGTGCAACGTCTGGGGCTGAATGCCGTGTAAAATGGCGCCTACTTACTAGCGCGGGCGATTTTACACCGCGAATTGTAACCGATGAGGATACAACCTGCCTGACGATGCAGGTAACCATGCAACAACTGATACTCGACCTTCTGCCGAACCAAACGCCGGACCTGGGGCATTTTCTGCCCGGGAATAATGCCGAACTGCTGTCGAGCCTGACCAACTGGCTGGATCAGCCGGTGACTGCCTACCCCGGCAACCTGTTTGTCGTCTGGGGCCCCACGGGCAGTGGCAAATCGTTCCTGAATCAGTGTCTGGCCAGCGCCGGCTTCAACCCGCTGCCGCTGAACGATATTCTGCTTAACCCGCCTCGGGCCGGATGGCTCCTGGACAATGCCCAGCAGCTGGACGCCACCGGGCAGCAAGACCTGTTCCGCCACCTGGTCCGACTCGCTCATGCCAATGAACGCCTGTTCATCACCCTGGATTTACCACCGGATGCCCAAACCGGGCTGCGTGACGACGTGCGTACCCGTCTGGGCGCCGGCCATATTTACCGGCTGGAACCCCTAAATGAAGCCGAGCAGCGCCAGTTATTGGCACAACGGGCGGCCCAGCGCGGCTGGCAACTCACCCCCGACGTCCTTGACACCCTCTATCAGCGCGCACCCCGCGATTTATCCAGCCTGACCCGCCTGGTTGAGCGTCTGGACCAGCTATCTCTGGAACAGAAACGCCGTATTACACTGCCGCTACTGCGTACCGCCCTTGAAGAAACCAACGTCCTTTCATGACCATGACTCAACGTACCCTGGCCTTGTTTGATCTCGACAACACGCTGTTGAATGGCGATTCGGATTTCGAATGGGCCCAGTTCCTGATCAGCAAAGGGGTAGTCGATCCTGAAATCCAGGCTGCTAAAAACGCCCAGTTCTACGCCGACTACAAAGCCGGCACGCTGGACATTCATGCCTTTCTGGATTTTCAGCTGGCACCGCTGGCACGCCATTCACGCGAGCAGCTGGATGCCTGGCACGCTGAATTCATGGCCCAGCACATTCGCCCGATCATGCTGACCAACGCCCGCGCGCTGGTGAACCATCATCTGGCGCTGGGTCACCTCTGCGCCGTAGTCACAGCGACTAACGCCTTTGTCACCGGGGATATCGCCCGGGCATTCGGCATTCCGCACCTGATCGCCACAATTCCGGGGGTTGTTGACGGTCAATTTACCGGTAAACCGGTGGGTACACCGTCGTTCCAGCGCGGCAAGATTACGCGGGTCGATGCCTGGCTGGAATCGCAGGGGTTGTGGCAAGGCAGTTTTGTCACCCGCTGGTTCTACAGTGACTCCCATAACGACCTTCCCTTGCTGGAGTGGTCCACACACCCGGTGGCCATTGATGCCGACGACACCCTCAAGGCTCATGCGGGGCAGCAGGGCTGGCCTACCATCTCTCTGCGCGATACCACCGCACCAGATACTCTTTTTAAACAGATTGGCCTTACTGAATGATTCGCCGCTTCGTCAAAAAAATATTTAACCGTCGGGCGGCACCAGCCACGCGACGGGATCCGGTCATCATTCCGCTCAAGACCCACGGCATCACGCGGGACATGCTGAGCCGTGGTGCAGAACGCGTTTGTGACGATCTTGAACGCGCCGGTTATCAGGCGTTCGTGGTGGGCGGTGCCGTACGTGATCTGCTGCTGGGTCGAGATCCGAAAGATTTCGACATCGCCACCAATGCCACACCGGAACAGGTAAAACGCGTCTGCCGCCGCTCACGCATTATTGGCCGCCGCTTTCAGATTGTGCATGTGATGGTGGGCCAGGAACTCATTGAAGTCACCACCTTCCGCGCCCTGCACGACGACAATACGGCCACCGACGAGCACGGGCGCGTGCTGCGCGACAACACCTTCGGTTCGCAATCCGACGACGCCGCCCGCCGCGACTTTACCGTCAATGCCTTGTATTACGACCCCTACGACGAAACCATTCACGACTATCACCACGGCTACGCCGACCTCAAGGCCGGCCTGCTGTGCATGATCGGCGACCCTGAAGTCCGTTACCGCGAAGACCCGGTACGCATGCTGCGCGCTGTCCGCCTGGGTGCCAAACTCGGCCTCGACATTGATGCAGCGACGCGCAAACCCATCCGCAGCATGGCGCCACTGCTCGACAACGTGCCCCCCGCCCGCCTGTTCGACGAGATGCTCAAGCTGCTGACCTGTGGTGACGCCCTCGCCTGTTTGAAGCGTCTGCGGGCCGAAGGTCTGCACCATGGGGTGCTGCCGCTACTCGACGTGATTCTGGAACAACCATTGGGCGAACGCTTTGTCGAACAGGCGCTCACCAACACAGACCAGCGCATTCGCGAAGGCAAATCCATTTCTCCGGGCTTTCTCTTTGCCGCGCTACTCTGGCATGAAGTACTGGCCCACTGGAATAAGCGTAAGGACAAGGGCGAAATTGCCATACCCGCCCTGTTTGCCGCCATGGCTGATGTGCTGGACCGCCAGGCCGAAAAACTGGCTATTACCAAACGCTTGGTGGGTGACATCAAGGAAATCTGGTCACTGCAACCACGCTTCGAACAACGCAGTGGCAAACGCCCCTATGCCCTGCTCGGCCATCCGCGCTTCCGTGCCGGCTACGACTTCATGTTGCTCCGCGCCCAGACTGGCGAAATCGACCGTACACTGGGCGACTGGTGGACCCGTTTTATTGAATCGGATGGCACCGCTCAGGAAGCCTTAATCGCTGGCGCGCCCAAAGACAACAGCCCGGCCAAAAAACGCCGGCGTCGGAGTAATAGCCGACGCCGAGGCAAACCGACCGACGCCGCAGATCACAGCCAACCCGAGAGCGCTTGATGTCAGACGCATTGTCAGGCCCCTTGCCAACGCATCGGGCGGTGATCGGGCTGGGCGCCAATCTGGGTGACCCTCAAGCCACCCTCGATCAAGCAATTGCCTTTCTGAAGCGCAACCCGGCAACGACCGACTGGGCCGTATCTCCCCGCTATCGCAGCGCTCCGGTAGGATCTGACGAGGCTCAGCCGGATTACATCAACGCGGTGGCTACCTGCCTAACGCATCTGTCGCCAGCCGAGTTCATGCAATGGCTGCTGGATGTGGAACGCCAGTTCGGCCGTGATCGCAGCCGCGACGTGGTTCGCAACTCAGCTCGCACACTGGATTTGGATCTGTTGCTCTATGACACCGAAGTCATAGACACCCCATTACTGGTGCTGCCACATCCGCGTCTGCATCAAAGAGCCTTTGTGCTGCGCCCCCTGCTTGATCTGCTCCCGGATGCTGAAACACTCGCCCTGGGCCGTCTGGATCGGTATCTGCCCAATGTGGCGGATCAGGTGATCGAGTGCTTAGAAGGACACAATTGTTCTTAACCCGAACACCGTGGCATTGGGTATCGCTAACTGATTATTCTGGGGTTGCGGCGCTCGCGCACCCGGATTAATCACATAGGTAATGAACGGCTGAATCGCCAGCCAGGGCGAAATCACGGCCTGGTAATCCAGTTCTATAAAGGACTCGAAATTGGGAATCGGTTTATTGCTGCCCTGGTACTGGTTTTCATAGCGCACGTTGTTAGCGTAGCTGGAACTCATATTCATATAGGCAAAGCCGATGGCGCACTGATCCAGCGGCCGGCCATCCACCAGGCCGGTATAGGCCAATCCCCCTTCCACAAACCAGTTCACCTGATTCCGATCACTCTGCGGGCTGATGTGCACACTGGCAAACACATTCGGCCCCTGATTATCGGTGTTGGCATCCCGCCAGATCGCCTGATCAAAACTGGCATACAAGGAATAATTACCTTTGTAGCTTTGCGGTGTCCCGCTGGCGTTATCTGCCGCCAACGGCACCCCGTTGCTGGCCGTGCTCAGGCTGTTAAAGCTTTGCGAGTTGTACCAGCCACCCAGCTTATACGTCCCTGGCATACCGCCTTTGCCTTCGGGATTCAGGTTATAAATCGCTTCGGCGAAGCTCAGCACACCCTGCCCCAATGGGAATTCCAGTCCGTTGCTATTGCCATTGGGGTTTTTGCCCGTTGGGTTTCCGTTAAACACGGCGCCCTGCACTGTCCATCGTTCGTTGGGGGTGAGAATCAGCTGGGCACCCGGTACCGCATTCGGGTAGGTTGGCCCGGACCCGGGTAAGTTCTGCGCCCAAATCGCCGGCCAGCCCCAGGTACTGTTCACCATAAAGGCCGCCGATTCGATGGTGTCAAAGTTCAAATCCGCTTCGATCTGCCCCACTTTAACGGCCAAATATTCGTCAAAGAGTTTTTGCTGAACCCAAAACTCCCCCATCTTCGTACCGTTCGGCGCATATTCGATATTGGTCACGGTCATAATGTTCTGGAGATTGGTCTGACTGATACCCTTCCCCTGAACCACATAAGCCGCGATGTGGGCACTGCCACCCGCCCACCCCATGAGCTTATTCAAATCCATATCGACCTGGGGCTGGAACAAACCATCATATTCCACACCACGACGCACGCCACCGTTGACATTACCCATCACATCGGAAGTTTGGGTCAGGCTAAAAACAACACCGTTATCTTCGAGCTTGCTTCGCAGGCCACCCCAATTACCAGACAGCGATGGGCGAACAAAAAAACCGTCCGGATTATCTTCGGATGCCGACACCCATCCCGGGGCGGCGCAGAACAGCGCACCCACAAGATAGGCAACACAACGGGCATCGAGGCGGCATCCGGTCAAAACAACACCTACAAGGCTGACGACACCAGATCGCCAAGATTTAACAAAAACAAATACTTACAGAATTATAAAACGAGCAGGTTAATTTTTTGTGACATCTGTCATCACATTGCCTGCACTGCTGCTGCCGGATGATGAGCTCTTGCCCATTTCCAAAACAATCCGGGGCGCACCTTCCAGAGGGACATCACAGTTAACAACCGCCGGCTCCCAGTTCTCGAAGAAACTGTACGCCCTGACGCGACCTTCCGCATAAATCCGGACTTTCTGATACGGCACCCCTTGCAGCGTGCCTTCAAGGACATACGCCGTCTGCACAGATTTTGGCGTAAAGCGCAGCTTGTTGAACACACTACCGCTATTCGTCTGCGCGAAATCCCTGGCTAAGGCGACGCACCCCAGAAGCTCCGGCCGCTTACGAAAAAGTTCCTGCTCTGCGTACAAGGACTGATAACGGTCATTGTATTTGGTCGGCACACGCCCGGCAAAAGTCTGCGTCGTGATCAAACCGAGCAGCAGCAACAGAAAAACACGGATCGACCGAGGAGCCATCAAAGTCCGAATACTCATGAACCACTCCCTTTCTTCACGGCACGGCCATCATAGGTTTTCTTAGTCACCATACTGTTCAATGCGGGCGCGACCACCTCATAGGCCACAGGCAACAATCCGGCTTGCGTATCAATACGCTGCGCATTTTTAAGTGCCCAGGTCAGAAACTGGACGGTTTCCATGGCATCGGGGATATCTTCAGGCACTCTCTTCATTTGGCCGTAAACAATCGATACGATCGGCCAGGCATCCACTGTGGAGACATTGACGGGCGCCATGGTTCCAGGCTTAGTTTGGCCCGTAAAACTCTCAAAGGCCTGACGCACCCGCGCATTACTCAACTTAACGTAATGCCCCTGTGCATTTTGCAGCTGTGTTGCTGTTAAATTAAACGTTGCCAGATTCATGGTGGGCTGAAAACCCAACGCGCCTTCGGTTTCAAGCACTTTTTGTGCCGCCGCCCTGCTGTCTTTTTCACCTTCACCCAGCGGCCAGATCAGACCGGATCCAATACCGATGTCTCGACGCCACTCGATAGAAGCATCAGCGAGATAACGCATGAAATTGAGCGTGGCCACCGAGCCATCCGACTGGGCCACCGGCACAATCGGCAACGATGGCAACCTCAGGCCCGGGTTGATTTCAGCAATTCTAGGATCATCCCAACGGTTAATGCGCCCCATGTAGATTGCCGCGAGAAGCGCCCCATTCAGACGTAAGGACTCAGTCGATACCCCCGGCACATTCGCCACGACAGCCACACCAAAACCAAATAGCGGGAACTGAAAAAGGCCCAGTTCCTGAAGACGATCACCGGAACTTGGAAACTCCACGACCGCAAGATCATAGATACCCACGAATAATTCCGAGGTTGAAATATCTTCCAAAGAATTAACATAAGACGCACGAATACCGGTTGCCGCCGTAAACGCCGCCTCATATTGCCGGATCGTTGGCGCAACCAGCGGAGACCCCACGGCCTCAACGTTTGCTAATACCGGCGTCGGTATTGTCAGCCCGAAAAAACCCAGACAAACTAACCCTGCCCGGAAAAATTTACGTATCATCACCAGCACCTTGCTTGTGGCACAAAAAACAAAGGGGTTTGTGTGAACATCTCACAAGACCGCGTCTGCCATCTTAAACTGAATCTATTACATCATGTCAGCACAAACCACTGTCCGCCGTCTTCACCCGCTTGACCTGGCCCGCCAGCGCGAACGTGGTGAAAAGATCGTCATGCTGACCTGCTATGACGCGACCTTTGCCCGCGTCTCTGAAGCCTCCGGTGTTGACGCCCTCCTGGTGGGCGATTCGCTGGGTATGGTATTGCAGGGTCACGACTCGACACTGCCGGTTTCACAAGCCGACATGGCCTACCACGTTGCCTGCGTTGCGCGCGGCTGTGATCGGCCACTAATCATCGCCGACATGCCCTTTGGCACCTATCAGGAAAGCCCGGAGCTGGCTTTCCGTAATGCGGCCCAGCTCATGGCCGCCGGCGCCCAGATGGTGAAAATCGAAGGGGGCCGTGAGATGGCAGTAACCACCGGCTTTCTCACGGCTCGAGGCATTCCGGTCTGCGGCCATATCGGCCTGACCCCGCAGTCGGTGTTTCAACTGGGTGGATACCGCGTTCAGGGCCGAGCTGATGGTGATCGAGAGCGGCTACTGACGGACGCCATGGCACTGGAAGAAGCCGGCGCCAGCCTGGTCGTTCTCGAAGCGATGCCGGCCAAGGTGGCTGACTTTATTACCAGCCACCTGCGCATTCCGACCATTGGCATTGGCGCCAGCACCGGCTGCTCCGGCCAAGTCCTTGTGCTGCATGACATGCTGGATATCGCCCCAGGCAAGAAACCGCGCTTTGTCAAAAACTTCATGGCGGGCAAAGATTCTGTCGCGGCCGCCATTACAGCTTACGTCGAAGAAGTTCGCGCCGGCACCTTCCCCGGACCCGACCAGCTTT
The DNA here is from genome assembly GCA_964387485.1 of uncultured Dechloromonas sp. Taxonomy (GTDB): domain Bacteria; phylum Pseudomonadota; class Gammaproteobacteria; order Burkholderiales; family Rhodocyclaceae; genus Fluviibacter. The sequence continues at coordinate 34,515 of CAYLWV010000004.1, forward strand.
ACCCGGAATAAACATGGAAATCATCTCGAACGTCGCCGAACTACGTACGGCGCTGGCCAAGGTACGTCAGCAGGGTCGCAGCATCGCGTTTGTGCCCACTATGGGTAATCTGCACGCAGGCCATATCAGCCTGATGCAACAGGCAAGAGACCATGCCGACTGCGTCGTTGCCAGTATTTTCGTGAACCGCCTGCAATTCGGTCCGAACGAAGACTTTGATAAATACCCGCGGACCTTCGAAGCGGATTGCGCCCAACTGGTTGCTGCCGGCGTTGAGTTCCTCTTTGCCCCGACGGAAAGCGATCTGTACCCCGAACCACAAACCTACGTCGTCGAACCAGCAGAGATCCAGTTTCTGTTGGAAGGAGAATGCCGCCCCGGGCACTTCCGCGGCGTCGCCACGGTGGTTATGAAGTTGTTCCAGATCGTGCAGCCAGACACGGCACTCTTTGGCAAAAAGGATTATCAGCAGCTGATGGTCCTGCGCAACATGGCCAGCCAGTTCATGCTGCCCATCAAAATCGTCGGGGGAGACACTGTTCGCGCCGATGATGGCCTGGCGCTTTCCTCGCGTAATGGTTACCTGAGTACGGCAGAACGGGCCGAGGCACCGCGGCTTCAGCAAGAACTGCAGAAGATCCGTCAGGCCGTTCTGAATGGCCGGAAAGATTACGCCGAACTCTGCCGTGAAGCCGCTGCCACACTGGACGCCCACGGCTGGAAAACCGATTACATCAGCATACGTCGACAGAAAGATCTGGCCCTGCCAGAGGCTTTTGACACAGATTTAGTCATTGTCGCGGCCTCTCGCCTGGGCACTCCGCGACTTCTGGACAACCTCGAGATCTAAAACCCCTTGTTTTTGCTGTGTTTTTTAGGCAAAAACTTTTTGTTACCGGGTTATTGACAGCGCGTAATTCACGATTCACAATGCGCTTCCCTTTCCTGACTTCAGGTTGATATCCATGCAGCGAACCATGCTCAAGTCCAAACTGCACCGCGTGACCACCACGCATGCGGAATTGCACTATGAGGGCTCTTGCGCCATTGACGAAGACTTGCTCGACGCCGCGAACATTCGCGAGTACGAGCAGATTGACATCTGGAATATCAACAATGGCGAGCGCTTTACAACCTATGCCATTCGCGGCGCACGCGGATCGGGCATGATTTCGGTCAATGGCTCGGCTGCCCGCCGTGCAGCGCCTGGCGATCTGCTGATTATCGCCACCTTTGCCATCTACAACGAAGTCGAGCTGGCCAATTACGAACCAAAGCTGGTGTACGCCGATGCCAACAACCGCATCGCCCGCATTGGCAACGGCATTCCCGCTCAGGCAGCCTGAGCGTTTGGCCCTACCCGGTTAACAGCCCGGGCGGTAGAGTCGGACAACCTCGCCCACAATCAATAACGCCGGTGGCTTAATCGCCTCGGCGTTAATTGTTTCCGGCAGCGACCCCAGCGT
>CAYLWV010000004.1:36080-41856 GCA_964387485.1 uncultured Dechloromonas sp.
CCACCCTTCAGACGCACCACGCGCTTGCCCGCCCGCGCCAGATCAATCAACCACTGATTCACCTCGTCCTGCGGTAACGCGTGTTTGGCCGCTTTCTTACCGACATAGTGGCACTCGGCACCCTGGGTCACCCACTTCAGAATTTCCGGACCAACCAGATTGTCATAGAGCACCACATCAGCTTCGGCAATCCGCCGTAAGGCTTTCAAGGTGAGCAATTCGGGATCGCCTGGGCCCGCCCCAACCAAACAGACCGACCCGGATCGTAACGCTGCCCCCTTCTGACGGGTCTGCATCAGAAAATCCTGGATCTGTGAAAATGTGGCGTCAGTCATAAAAGCGCATCTCGATGAGATCAAAAGAAATTACACGCCCCTCTTGCCAGAAAGGAGCGGTAAGCATATCTTAATACTTCGGCCCAACAGTGTGCTCATACAACAGGAGTCAGAGATGTCACTCACCATTCGCCAACTACTGAACCACAAGGTTTCCGGCATCTATGCCATTCGCCCGGACGCATCGGTTCTGGAAGCACTCGAGCTGATGGCGCGTGAGGATATCAGTTCAGTACTCGTCATGGAAGGCGATGCCCTGAAAGGCATTTTCACCGAACGCGACTATGCCCGTAAAGTGATACTGCGCGGCCGTAACTCGCGCGACACGGTGGTTCGCGAGCTGATGACCAGCCAGCTAATTACCATGAACCCCAATCAGACGATTGATGACTGCATGGCCATCATGACCGAAAAACATATTCGCCATCTGCCAGTGCTGGAAGGCGACAAAGTCATTGGCCTGGTTTCGATTGGCGACGTCGTGAAATCGATTATTGCCGGCCACGAAGAAACCATCCAGCAACTTGCTGGCTATATCGCAGGTGATCTGAAAACCTGATTCGTATTCGCAGCCCCAGCAACCCGCTCGCACACTGCCAGCGGGTTTTTTATTTGCCTTTCACACGCCAGACGAGTAAGCTTCGCCAACAAACGACCGGTAACCCGTTATTTTTTAACGCTATTTTAACAATACTGTCATATCAGACACATGAGCACCGAAACCGAACTGAAGCTCTCATTGGCCGCGGAAGATATCCCTCTGCTGCTGAAACACCCCTTGCTTGCCGCAGCGCCTAAACGTCAGAAACTGCACAACACCTACTTTGACACTGCGGATCTGGCGTTAACGCAACAGAAGGTGGCCGTACGTGAACGACGCGTCTTGAGAAAAACCTTGCTCACCGTAAAAACGGCACAGCGCAGTGAGGGCGGCATCAGTCAGCGTTCGGAGTGGGAGGCTCCCACGATCCCCGGCAGCTTTGATTTTGCGACACTCGTTGATGACGCCGGCTTGGCTGAAAAACTATCGCAGATCGCCAGTAATCTCGTACCGATCTTTACCACGGACTTCAGTCGACGGATCTGGAATCTGGAGTTTCGCCGCGCGACGATTGAAGTCGCGCTTGACCAGGGCACCATCTCGGTGAGCCGGGATGAGATCCTTCGTGAACAGCCCATTTGCGAACTGGAGCTCGAGCTCAAAGCCGGATCGCCGGCAACCCTCTTTGCGCTGGCCCGTATGCTCAGCCGTCAGGTCCGCTTACATCCAGCAGACGAAAGCAAAGCCGCCCGTGGGTATGGACTGTTCCTGGATCACCGCATCTCCCCGGTTAAAGCCGATGCCATGGACATCGACAGCAATGACACAACCATTGCCGTATTTCTGCGCGTGGCGCGGAGCTGCATTGCACAGTTGCAAGCTAACGAACGCGGAATTCAAACACCACAGAACGACGAATACATCCACCAGGCTCGGGTAGCGCTACGCAGACTCCGAACAGCACTGCGGCTATTTGCCGATGCCCTACCCGCTGGTTTTGCGGATCGCTGGAGTAACGCATGGCGGGACATTGCTCAGGAACTCGGCGACGCTCGTAACTGGGATGTCTTTTGTGCGGAGCAGCTTCCGCTGCTCGACAAAGACCTGGGCGAACATCCCGACCTGCTCGCTTTACGAAGCTTTGCCCATCAAAGACAAATCGCAACGCACGATACTGCTAAAAACTACATGTGCAGTAAACAATACAGCCTGAACATCATCAGCTTCTGTGAGGCACTGTTTACCCTCAGGGAGAATCAGGAATCGATTCGTGGCTATGCCACCAAAGCACTCAAGCGTCGGCATAAACGCTTTGTGACAGGCGCACGCATGGCCCATACACTGAACGCCGAGCAGCGTCATGAAGTCCGTATCGACCTCAAGAAACTTCGCTATACCCTCGACTTCTTTGAAAGCCTGTATCCCAAAAAGCGGGTTCAGGCGTTCAGCCGCTCTCTAGCAACGACTCAGGAACTGCTCGGACACATGAATGATCTGGCTACGGCAGAATTGCTAATGGCCGAACGTCAATTGGCCAGTGACGACGTGCCCCTGGCATGGGCAAAGGGAAGAATGAGCGCTTACCTCGATATGTTGCCTGCAGCGCTCAAACCTGTCATCGAACAGTCGGTTCCCTGGGATAAGTAACGAGTTCTATTTGTTTTTTTCAGCGTCTTTCTTGTCGGCGTCCTTTTTCAGGACGTCGTCACGAAACGCCTTGTAACGTTTCACAGCTTGCTTGTAGCCGTCTTCATAGCCGTTCCGATAACCGGAACCACCGAGTAGCTTATTGAAATTAGGCTTGTCCTTGAGTATTTTTTCGAATTGTTCCAAGGCTTCCTGCAGGGATAAATTAGGCATGTCCATGCTCCATAAAGAGACAGACGGACCTTACTCAAATTTCAAATTATGAGCCACCTCAAAACGATGAATCTTTTGTTGCAGAAAATTTACAAGCAAAAATCATGATCGGATCAGTGAAGACAATCCATCTTTCCCAACCGGCTGCCGCTCCAACCACGGAATCAAAGCACACCGGAAAGAAAGTCGCTCTGACACGGTCTCGATATACGGAAGTTCATAGGCTCCACGCTCCATTAGAACCGGATTATGGGTGCCACTCGCCAACAGAGACTGGTTAATAACCCAAGCATAGGGTTCAATGCCTGCCCGACGCAGGTCTTTCTGAAGGCGTTCAGCCTCATGCACGGGCGTTGCTTCGGGCAAGGTCACCACAAAAACATGCGTAAAGTCCTTGTCCCGCAGACGAGGCAGTAGTTCCTTGACCGATTCAGGCATATCGCCCTGTGTACGCTCAACTTCACGGTGGTAGGCTTCTGCCGCATCAAGCAGAAGAATCGTATGACCGGTAGGTGCCGTATCGAGAACCACGAACCCTCCCTTGCCTTCATCCACAGTACGGGCAAAGGCTCGGAATACGGCGATTTCCTCCGTACATGGAGACCGCAAATCCTCTTCAAGCATGGCAAGGCCAGCAGCATCAAGAGTCTTTCCTGCCTTCGCCAATACCTCTTCGGTATATTCACGCACCTCATGCACCGGGTCAATTCTGGTAACAGTCAGACCAGGCGTTCCCTCTTCTGCCGCTGCGGCAACGTGCGCCGCAGGATCTGTAGTGGAAAGCACCACCGGAAATCCCCGTTCTGCCAAGTTAAAGGCTATAGCCGCAGCAACCGAAGTCTTGCCAACGCCACCCTTGCCCATGGTCATGATGACACCATGCCCGACAGCAGCCAATTCATCGACGTATTGCTTGAGTCCACCCGGCAATGTAGAAATCGACGGCAAGGAGCGCTCTAAAGGCAGCGGCAATTCTTCTGGATGCGCCATCGCACGAAGCGCCTCCAACCCAACCGTACCCTTCGGCAAGAAAGAGATGGTGGCGCCCGGTAACGCTGCCAAGCCTGCAGGCATCTCTGACATAGACTCAACGGCACGTTGGGTCATAGCATCAGCAATGGAATCACCCGCCTCTTTTGCAACAAAGACACCATTGATGACCAACTGCAGGTTAGAAACACCCAAATCGCCTAATTCAGAACGAGTCCGTTCAGCCTCTCGTAGTGAAGCACGTTCAGGACGACTGACCAGAATCACCGTGGTCTCTTTAGCGTTAGACAAGCGCTCAACCGTAGCCGCATAAAGTGACTTCTGCTTCTCCAAACCAGCCAACGGACCGAGACATGACGCGCCACCTGTAGAGGAGGAAATAAACTCATCCCAAGCCGAAGGCAAAGTCAGAAGCCGCAAGGTATGACCCGTCGGGGCGGTGTCGAAAATGACATGGTCGAATTCTTGTGTCGCCGACGGATCCCCAAGTAACTTGGAGAATTCATCGAAGGCAGCAATTTCAACCGTACAGGCACCGGAGAACTGTTCCTCCATGCTCCGGATAGCCGCATCAGGCAGGATGCCACGATAAGGACCCACCATGCGCTCACGGTAGGCATGCGCTGACGCTTCCGGGTCAATATTCAGCGCCCACAGATTCGACACATCCGGAACTGCTGTCGGGGATTGATTCAATGCCACGCCTAAAACTTCGTCCAGATTGGACGCTGGATCCGTGCTGACAATCAGCACTTTCTTTCCGGAATCTGCTAGAGCTAGACCCGTAGCGCAGGACAGCGATGTCTTACCAACACCGCCTTTGCCAGTAAAAAAGGCGTGGCGGGTGTCCAGTTTGGGCAATGGCATAAGAACCTCGAAAATTAGCAGCAACCCGATTTTGGCGAACAGCACGAACCTGACTGGATGTCCGGCGTCTCTTCGGTGCCGAACCTGATATCGAGCTTATGAGCCAACTGCTGGCGCGAGGGATAGATTCCCGTAGAAATGATGTGACCATCGATCATGATGATGGGCAGCATATCCATGCCCTGCTCCATGATCTTGACAACGGCCTGGTTGGCAGCAAAAGACTGCGGCTCCTGGCCAAGGTTATGGCGCTCAACGATAACACCATGTTCGGCAACCCATTTAAGATCACCGGCAAATTGAGCCAGCACGGGGTCGACTTCGACACCACAAACACCGGTCGAACAACACATGGCAGGGTCAAACACTTCCAGTTTCTTCATGATGAACCTCCTTGTTACTTCACTGGGTGGCACTCGTACCACCCCTTGGATTGATTAACGACACGAACCACCAGCAACATGACCGGCACTTCAATCAGAACGCCGACGACCGTAGCCAAAGCCGCACCAGACTCGAAGCCAAACAGGCTAATGGCTGCGGCAACCGCCAACTCGAAGAAATTCGAGGCGCCAATAAGTGCCGATGGGCAGGCAACACTGTGCTTTTCGCCAGCGGCACGATTGAGCCAGTAGGCCAGCGCCGAGTTGAAGAAGACCTGAATCAGAATCGGTACAGCGAGTAAAGCAATAATCAGCGGCTGCTCGATGATGGCTTTTCCCTGAAACGCAAAAAGCAGCACCAGCGTCAGCAGCAGTGCCGAAATGGACCACGGACCAATCTTTTCCATCGTGGCATCGAAATGTCCCTGACCTTTTGCCAGCAAAGACTTACGCCAGAACTGCGCCAGAATGACCGGAATCACGATGTAGAGCACTACCGAAGTGAGCAATGTGTCCCAGGGCACCGTAATCGCCGAGATGCCCAGAAGAAAGGCAACCAGCGGGGCAAAAGCAAACACCATAATGGTGTCATTTAGTGCGACTTGCGACAGCGTAAAGAGCGGGTCGCCGTTGGTCAGGCGGCTCCACACAAACACCATAGCCGTGCAGGGTGCAGCGGCCAAAAGGATCAGGCCCGCAATGTAACTGTCGATCTGGTCAGCCGGCAGGTACTGCGCAAAGATGCCACGGATAAAAAACCAGGCCAGAAAAGCCATGGAGAACGGCTTAACGAACCAGTT
>CAYLWV010000005.1:0-40807 GCA_964387485.1 uncultured Dechloromonas sp.
TTGTTCGTATCCGGAATTGGCTGGCCCTTGGCCAGAATCTGATAGCGCTCGGTCACATTGTCATAGATGATGACATCGCCTTTGGCGTCATCCGTCGATGTTTTGATGTGGGCCTGGTCGAAGAAAATGAACTTGTCGGTACGATCATCGTATTCGATGCGTTCACCCCAACCTTCCATCCAGCCTTTGCCATCGTTCTCGCGCTGTTTGACATACGCCAGTTTTTGCGCGGAGCCATAGGCAATACTTTTGCTGAAGCCTGCCGCATCCTGTTTGATACTGACCTTATCTGAGGTCAGCAGACGCGATCCCTGGGTCATACGCACGCTGCCGGCATAGTGATAGGTTTTTCGCAAATCATCCATGCTGGCACTGTTCGATGAAAAATTCATCGGTTTTGTGCTGTCGTTGCGGTCAGCGCGTGCTGGGCTGTTGGCCAGCAGGCCGATCAGGCAGCACGTCAGTAAGGCGCGAGAGCAGTTCATGATCAGCGTTTGTAGGAGCCGGTGACGTTGCTGCGGAAGTGATAGGTCTGGGTCACGTTATCAGCATCAAAGCCCGTGCCGCTGATCCAGGAGCTGCCCTGTTGAATGCGCGCAAAACCGGGTGTGCGTGCGCGCTCTTCATCGACCAGTACGCGCATGTGTGGTGCTGTGAGCGTTACGGCGGCTTTGCCGCCCTGGGCCGGGCGGAAGGCGCGGACGTCACCGGTCAGATCCACCTCGGAACCGTCGCTATTCACGACCGCCTGACGGGCTGTGACGGTTGACGCTTCTGTGCTGGCGGAGAAACGGCGCAGGAAAGGATTTTGAATGACCGAACTTTCATCATCCGGATAGTGGCGGAGTTCACTGCCGCGCAGCCCGGCCTTGCGGTTGCCGGCCTCGTCATAATTGATGGCGTCAAAATGGAAAACAATGGTATCCGGGTCATGGCGGAATTTGCCGCCGATGTCGACCGGTTCTGCCGTAGAAACGACGGCGAGCCAGTAGGAGAGGGCCGCCAGGACCGTGAGCAGGCCAATGGGAAATGCAGCCGTCAGCACATCCCGCAGGATCGGCTGAACAACGTTTGGGGCGCCGCGACGGAACATATCAGTGAATACCACTGGTCAGAAAGGCGTCCAGTTTGCCCTGGGCCTGCAGGATGTATTCGCAGACGGTGCGTACGGCGCCGCGGCCGCCGTGTTCTTCGGTGACCAGCGTAGCGGCCTCGCGAATCACCTTGACCGCGTTGACGGGGGCGGCGGCAAAGGCACAGGCCTGCATGGCCGCCAGATCAATCAGGTCATCCCCCATAAAGCCGGCCTGCGAGAAGCCCAGTCCGGCTTCGGTGAGCCAGGTGTGGTAAACCGTGCGTTTGTCACTGACGCCTTGCGCCAGGTGAGTGATGCCCAGATTGCGGGCGCGGTGTTCGACGGCCGGCGATGAACGGCCGGTAATCCAGCCGACGATGATGCCGGATTTCTGCAGCATGCGGATGCCGGCGCCATCGAGGGTATAGAAGGTTTTGGTTTCACTGCCATCCGGCAGAAAGGTGAGGGTGCCATCCGTCATGACGCCATCGACGTCGAAGGCCATGAATTTCAGATTTTTGACGGCATCAGACATCAGACGACCTTGGCCCGGAAGAGATCATGCATATTCAGTGCGCCCTGCAGATGGCCGGCGCTGTCGGTGACGACCAACTGATTGATGCGATACTGCTCCATCAGCGCCACGGCTTCCACGGCCAGTTTGTCGGCACGGATGGCTTTGGGGTTGGCCGTCATCACATCACAGACGGAAACGGTTTGCAGATTGAGCTGTTTTTCAAAGGCGCGGCGTAAATCGCCGTCGGTAAAGATGCCAAGGACCCGGTGGTCGGCGTCGCAGACTACCGTCATGCCCAGACCTCCGCGTGAAATGGCGAGGACGGCATCGGCCAGCGAGCTGGCCGGTGTTACCACGGAAAGTTCGGCAGCCGGGTGCATCACGTCCCGGACATGGGTCAGTAAACGGCGTCCCAGCGCGCCCCCCGGATGCGACTGGGCAAAATCCTCCGGGCTGAAGCCGCGGGCCTGCAGCAGGGCCACCGCCAAGGCATCGCCCAGCGCTAGCGCTGCGGTGGTGCTGGCCGTGGGGGCCAAATTATGCGGACAAGCCTCGCGCGTGACACTGCCGTCAAGCGCGATGTCGGCCTCACGGGCGAGTGTGGCATTCAGATTGCCGGTGAGGGCAATGACCCGTGTGCCGCGGCGGCGTAATACCGGCAGGATGCTCAGCAATTCTTCGGCTTCGCCGGAGTAGGAGAGTGCCAGAAAGACGTCGGCGCCGGTGATCATGCCGAGGTCGCCATGGCTGGCTTCTGCCGGGTGGACGAAATAGGCGGGGGTGCCGGTTGAGGCCAGGGTGGCGGCCATTTTGCGGGCGACATGGCCGGATTTGCCCATGCCGGATACGATGACTCGCCCCGGACTGTGCAGAATGAGCGCCACAGCGGCCAGAAAGGCGTCGCCCAGACGGGGCTCCAGATCCAGCAGGGCTTCGGCCTCGGTGCGCAGTACGCCCCGCGCCAGCGTCAGAAGGCTGTCGTGGTCGGCGGGCGTGAATTTATTTAAAGCACGGGTGGCTGGGTGTGCAGACATGTCATGCGGCAGAGGTATGATTGTGTTCGAGTATAACAAACCGGATTCGCGGATCCGGTCTCTCTGGTCCCGCTGCCTTTATGTCTACGTTGTCTCTGGTTCTGATGCTGCTTGCCGCCTCGGTATTTGGCGTGATCCTCGTGCGTCGTGCCAACATGCCACCGATGTTCGGTTATCTGCTGGTGGGGCTGCTGATCGGGCCACATGCCCTGTCTTTGTTGAAAAATGTGAAGGCAGCCAATACGCTGGCCGAGTTCGGTGTGGTGTTCCTGATGTTCTCGATCGGACTCGAGTTCTCGCTGGCGCGGCTGTTTACCATGCGTAAGACCGTGTTCGGCTTTGGCATGTCGCAGGTGCTGGTGACGATGACGGTGGCCGGTGCGCTGGCCATGTTGACCGGCCTCAACTGGCAGGCCGGGCTGGCGCTAGGGGGCGCCGTGGCCATGTCGTCGACGGCGGTGCTATCCAAGTTACTGGTGGAACGCCGGGAGCTACAGGCACCGCATGGCCGTGAAGTGATGGGGGTGCTCCTGGCGCAGGATCTGCTGGTGGTGCCTTTGCTGATTATGATTCCGGCACTGGGTCAGCCGGCGGCTGATATGGCCGTCGAGGTGGGGTTGGCGTTGCTCAAGGCCGCTCTGGTGCTCGGGGTGGTGCTGTTTCTCGGCCAGAAGTGGATGCGCCGCTGGTTCCATGTGGTGGCGCGCAGCAAATCCTCCGAACTCTTTGTACTCAACGTGCTGCTGGTGACGCTGGGTCTGGCATATGTGACGGAAGAAGCGGGCCTGTCGCTGGCGCTGGGCGCCTTTGTGGCGGGCATGCTGATTGCCGAGACCGAATACCGGCATCAGGTGGAGGAGGACATCAAGCCATTCCGCGATGTGCTGATGGGGCTCTTCTTCGTCACGATCGGCATGATGCTGAACCCGACGGTGATCTGGAAAAACCTGTGGCTGGTTTTGGCCCTGGTGGTGGGCGTGCTGCTGATCAAGGCGCTGGTAGTCTTTGTGTTGTCCCGGCTGTTTGGCGGCAGTCAGTCGACGGCCTTGCGGTCGGCGCTCTGGCTGGCTGCCGGTGGTGAATTCGGCTTTGTGCTACTGACGGAAATTGCTTCGGCGCGGCTGGCACCGCGACCGATTATCCAGGTGGTGCTGGCGGCATTGCTGATCTCGATGATGCTGGCGCCGATCATTGTGCACTGGTGTGATCGCATCGTGATCCGGTTCTCTGCCGGGGAATGGCTGGCCCGTTCCATGCAACTGACCCAGCTGGCAGCGGCATCGCTGGCGACGCAGAAACATGCCGTGCTGTGCGGTTTTGGCCGCAGCGGCCAGTCGCTGGCGCGGATTCTGGCGCAGGAGCATATCGGTTATGTAGCGCTGGATCTGGACCCGGAACGGGTGCGGGAGGCCGCCAAGGGCGGCGAGTCGGTGATGTTCGGTGATGCCGGTCGCCGCGAGACACTGATTGCGGCCGGGGTCAAACGCGCCAGCGTGGTGGTGATCACCTTTGCAGATACGCCCACCGCTGAAAAAATTCTGCATTACTGCCGCGAGTTGCGACCGGATCTGCCGGTGTTGGTGCGGACAGAAGATGAACGTGATTTGCCGCGGCTGGTGGCGGCCGGCGCCGCTGAAGTGGTGCCGGATGCCCAGGAGGCCAGCCTGATGCTGGGGTCGCATGCCTTGCTGCTCATGGGCGTGCCGCTCAATCGCGTGATGCGCCGCGCTCGTGATGCCCGGAATGCCCGCTACAGGCTACTGCGCGGGTTCTTTAAGGGGATGTCGGATCCCTCGGAAGAAACCGATGCCGAGTCCGCCCGTATGTTCTCCGTAATGATCGACGCCGGGGCCTTTGCGGTTGGCCGGAGCCTGGAAGATCTGGCACTGCTGGATGTGGAGGTCAGTGCCATTCGCCGTCATGGTATTCGCGGTCTGGAACCGGGCCCGGAGACCCGTATTCAGGAAGGCGATGTGGTGGTGTTGCTCGGCCGGCCGAATGCGGTGTCTGCTGCCGAAGCCCGGCTGCTGCAGGGTGTTTAATTGACGGCTTGGGTTGTTGGCTGGGTCACAGGTTGTATCGATGCGTCACCACCCGGTAGTGGTGTGACGGTGCCCTGGGTTCGGGCGGCATCGTCGCGGGCGCTTTGATCCAGGGCCTGGGCTTTGGGTTCTTCCAGAATGGTGATCAGCGACGTTTTAACCACACGTTGTACACCGGCCGTGGTGCGTACGATTTCAACACCCCGCTCCAGTTCGCTTTGCGTCAGCATCCCGAAAACATAAACAACGCCATTTTCAGTGACCACTTTCATGGCGTTGCCCAGTTCCGGGCTATCGCCCAGCAAGCGGCTTTTGACTTTGGAGGTGATAAAGCTGTCGTTGTTGCGAACGTCCAGGGCGGTGACCGGGCCAACCACCAACTGATTGTCGACACCCTTGACGCCGGAGATGGCTTTGACGACATCCGTGGCTTTCTGCTTGTCAGCCTCCGAGGCTACCTGGCCAGTGAGGAGCACGCGGCTGTTGAAGGCGTTGGCAATGATGTGGGTGTTTTTAGTGCTGCCGATTTCGCTGAGCGGTGTGGCTGCCTGAATATCGATCCAGGCATCTTTGCTGTATAGCGAAATCGAGCGGCGGTCGCTCAAGACGATGGCGCTGGCGGCCACGGCACCGATGATGGCCGTTTCGATACAGGCTGTCAGCTGCGTGGTCAGGCAGACAGCGGCCAGTGCGGTGATCAGGGTGCGCTTGGCGGGCAGCTTCATGCGTCTTCTCCGAGCAGGGAGACGTCGATGCCATCGCACAGCGCATGAATGATGGTGAGGTGGGTTTCCTGCGTGCGCGCGGTACGATCCGCCGGAGCGCACAGATGCACATCGCCGTCGCGCAACATGGTGCCGATCTGGCCGCCGCCTTTGCCGGTAAGAGCGATGATCTTCATGTCGTGCTCATGGGCAGCCTTGATGGCTTCGATGACGTTCTTCGAGTTGCCGGAGGTGGAGATGGCCAGCAGGACATCGCCCGGATGGCCGAGCGCGCGTACCTGCTTGGAAAACACCACGTCGTAGGCGTAGTCGTTGGCGATGGCGGTGATGATCGAGGTATCGGTGGTGAGTGCGATGGCGGCCAGTTCCTGGCGCTCGCGCTCGAAGCGGCCCACCAGCTCAGCGGCGAAATGTTGCGCATCACCAGCAGAGCCGCCGTTACCGCAGGCCAGAATCTTGCCGCCGGCAATTAGCGCCTGAACCATGGTGTCAATGGCGGTGGCGACCGGGCCACTCAATGTTTCGGCCGCTTTGAGCTTGGTTTGGGCACTATCTTCGAAATGACGTTTGACGCGGGCTTGCAAATCCATAAGAGGCTCCGTAACTGACTGACCTGTCGGGCTTAAAAGGTTGGCAGGATCTTAACATGGTCGATTAATCCGAGAGCCGGGTGCTGATCTCGAAGCGCAGGCGTCGCCAAGGGGATTCATCGGGGCGTAGCGCGACCACACGTGCGGTGAGCGGGTCGCCACGATCCAGTGCGCGGGCGACCCCCTTGTTTTCCCGGCGCGGCACATAGCCCAGCATGTGGCCCTGCCAGAGTACCTGAATGGCGTTGGGGTCGTGCGGGTTATCGGGTTGACGCCTGAGCGTTAAAGCATCGCCGACACGAATGCGATCAACGACATCGGGCAGGCTGTGAAACTGGCTGCCGGCCAGTGGCGATGATTGAATGAGCAGCGTGGCTTGCCCCTGCTTGACCGGTGCTGCGCTATCGGGTGTGCCCGGAGGTTTGGCGAGCGTTGGTTGACACAGTAATAACGCACTGGCAATGCCGCATGCATAACGGCGGAATGTAAGCATGAAGGGGCGCTTAATCTGCTTGAAAAGCATCTTTGATCCACGCCAGTTGATCGGCGTTCAGGCTATCCAGTAGCACGCAGTCAAACCGGCAGGGCCGCTCCGCTTGTCGTGGATAGCGCAGCAGATAACAGCGGGCGGCATGAATGATGCGGTGTTGTTTACGCGCATCAATACTGGCCGCGGCACCGCCAAAACGGGTATTGCGCCGAAGGCGTACTTCGACAAAGACGAGCGTGTTGCCATCCAGGGCGATACAGTCGATTTCGCCACCGCGCACGCGGTAATTCCGCGTCAGAATGCGTAGCCCGGCCTGTGTCAGATGGGCGGATGCCAGATCCTCGGCCATGTTGCCGGCCACTTGCTTGGGCGTGAGCGTGGTATCTTGGTGTGACATCGGCTCTCTCAATTAAGATCATTTATCTAATCGCAATGGCTACTTTAACGCAAGCGCCAGAAAACAACATGGCAACACTGTATGTGGTGGCAACGCCTATTGGTAATCTGGAGGATCTGACGCCGCGTGCGGCACGAATTCTGCGCGAAGTGACCGTGGTGGCGGCTGAAGATACGCGTCGAACCGCTACCTTGTTGCGCCATGTGGGAAGCCGTGCCGCCATGCTGGTGGCCGATGAGCACCATGAGCAGCAGGCGGCTCAGAAAATCATTCGACACCTGGCCGCAGGCGAATCCGTGGCGCTGGTCAGTGATGCAGGCACGCCGGCGATTTCAGATCCGGGTGGCCGTATTGTGGCCGCCGTCCGCGTTGAAGGTTGGCCCGTGGTGGCCGTGCCCGGCGCCTGTGCCGCAGCGGCGGCGTTGTCGATTGCCGGTTTAACGCATACGGGCGGCGGTTGGATATTTGCCGGTTTTCTGCCGACTAAAACGCAAGAACGCTTGCGGGTACTGGCGGATTGGAAGACGCGTACCGCTGAAGATCTGGCGCTGGTTTTTTATGAAGCGCCGCATCGCATTGAGGCGACTCTGGGCGCGCTGGCTGAGGTGTTTGGGGCAGCGCGGGAGGTATTGGTTGCCCGTGAGCTGACCAAGGTCTTCGAGCAGTCGGTCCGCATGCCATTAGGTGACGCACTGGCCTGGCTCTCTGCTGACCCGAATCATGCCAGGGGAGAGTTCGTGTTGGTCGTGTATCCGCCCCTTACGCGCGCTTTGTCGGCAGCCGGTCTGGATGAGGCCGCCGACAAAGTCGTGTCGACGCTGGTTTCTGCGGGTTTGCCGACCAAGCAGGTGGCGCAGATTGCCCAGCAGCTCACGGGGGCGCCGAAGGATTTACTCTATCAGCGGGCGCTGGAGCTCAAAGCCTGATCGCGTAAAATAGACGCATTGAAGATTTTTATGCGCTGCATGCGCCAAAGGCTCCGACGTGACCGCTGTGATCAATGAACTCATTCTTCGCCAACCTGATGATTGGCATATTCACCTGCGTGACGATGCCGCGTTGGCGGTGACCGTGCCGCATGTGGCACATCAGTTTGCTCGGGCGATCATCATGCCGAATCTGCGGCCGCCTGTCACCACGGTAGAGGCGGCGCGGGCGTATCGTGAGCGCATCCTCGCGGCGCGTCCGGCTGGGTCGACTTTTGACCCATTGATGACTTTGTATCTGACGGACACGACAACGCCGGAAGAAATTGCCAAAGCCAAAGCATCGGGGTTTGTGAAGGCCGTGAAACTGTATCCGGCTGGCGCAACCACCAATTCTGATGCGGGCGTAACGGCCATCGAAAAGACCACTCCGGCATTGGCTGAAATGGCCGCACAGGGTATCCCGCTACTGGTGCACGGTGAAGTGACCGACCCGGCGATCGATCTCTTTGACCGTGAAGCCGCATTTATCGAGCAGGTGCTGAAGCCGCTCCTCGGAAAATTTCCTGATCTGCGCGTGGTGTTTGAGCACATCACCACCGCGGACGCTGCCGCCTTTGTGCGCAGCGCGGGGAGCAATGTGGGGGCGACGATTACAGCGCATCACCTGCTGTATAACCGCAATGCCATCTTCCAGGGCGGTGTGCGGCCTCATTACTACTGCCTGCCAGTGCTCAAACGCGAGACGCATCGTGAAGCGCTGGTCGAAGCCGCAACGTCGGGTTTACCGCAATTTTTCCTGGGTACCGATTCGGCGCCGCATGCCAAGCTGACGAAGGAAGCGGCCTGTGGTTGTGCCGGTTGCTACACCGCGGGTGAGGCCATGGAGATGTATGCTACGGCCTTTGATGCCGTGGGTGCGCTCGATACGCTGGAAGGCTTTGCCAGTCTGCATGGTCCGGCTTTCTACGGCTTGCCGGCGAATGAACGCAAGGTCGTGCTACGTCGTGCGCCTTTGACGGTGTCGACGGATTATCCGTATATCAATGGCGATACCCTGGTGCCTTTAGAGGCTGGTAATACATTGCCTTGGACCTTCGGCGGCTTCATCGACTGAGTCCATTGAGTTCCCACGTATAATGTGCGTGGGAAGTCGCCCTGGCAGCCGCTGCGTACTGCAAGGTACGGGGAGGAAAGTCCGGGCTCCGCAGAGCAGGATGCCGGCTAACGGCCGGGCACCGTGAGGTGACGGAAAGTCCCACTGGAAGCAGTGGGCAGTGATGATGCGTGTCTGATTCAGGTTCGTCCCATCGCATTATCACTGGCAACAGAAAGCAAACCGCCGATGGCGTCAGACGCCAGGTAAGGGTGAAAGGGTGAGGTAAGAGCTCACCGCGTCCGGGGACAACGCCGGGCGGCACGGTAAACCCCATCCGGAGCAAGACCAAATAGGGAAGCATGGCGTGGCTCGCGTCGCTTCCGGGTAGGTTGCTTGAGCGCATCGGCAACGGTGCGCCTAGAGGAATGGCTGCTACGCGGCCGGGTTCGCCCGGCGGTGCACAGAACCCGGCTTATCGGGCGACTTCTCCACGGAACATGATTGAAGGTATTGACGCATCGCCATCCGGATGACCGGGTGGCGATTTTTTTTGCGCCGACCAAAATTTTTTGTGGATAACTTTGTGGGTTTTGTTAATTCTGCACTTTAAGTACCGATTTTGTCCCTTTGATTTATATGGATTTTTTGCGCCGGATTTTTCTGGGAAAAGTGCGCTAACCCCTTGTTGTCATTGGAAAAAATGTGAAAAAACCCCTTGACCGAGGGTTCTTTGTTCTCTAAAGTGGAAAAAAGTGGGGAAAAGTGGGAGATCGGTGATTTCCTGTCCATCCCCGTTCCCTGTCTTCACCGGTTTTACGACACAGAAAACGCTCCATGTCCTTTCAAGGTGCTATCGCTCTGACGCTTGATGCCAAAGGTCGGCTTGCCATTCCGGCGCGCCACCGGGAGCCGTTATCGGCGGCGTTGGCCGGGCGTGAGGCGGATGCGGAAGGCGGCCTGATTCTGACGGCGCATCCGCATAAGTGCCTGCTGTTGTATCCGGAGCCGGCCTGGGCGCCGATCCGCGACCGCATTCTGAAGGCCCCGAGTTTTGATACCCGTTCGGCGGCGCTGAAGCGTGTGCTGATTGGTAATGCCCGTGAAGAGGGATTGGATTCGGCGGGTCGTCTGCTGGTGGCGCCGGAGCTGCGTGAATTCGCCGGCCTGGAGCGCAAGGTGTGGATGGTGGGCCTGGGGTCGCATTTCGAACTATGGAGCGATGCCGGTTGGCAGGCCCAGAATGCGGCCGCCGTTGAGGTGCTACAGTCGGCGGAACCGCCGGCGGGTTTTGAGGACTTCGCACTGTGACAACCCGCGTCGAGGTGAGTAGCCCGGCACCTCGCGCCCCCAGTGTCTCCGCCACCGCAGAAGCCGCCAGCCCGATGTCCGAATTTCATCAGACCGTATTGCTCGACGAAGCCGTTGAGGCGCTGGCTATTCGTCCGGACGGCTGTTACATCGACGCCACTTTCGGGCGAGGCGGTCATTCTCGCAAGATTCTGTCGCAGCTCGGCCCGAATGGCCGACTGTTGTCGCTGGATCGGGATCCGCAGGCGATTGCCGCCGGTGAGCTTCTGAACGATCCGCGTTTGACGTTGGTGCATACCGCGTTTGACGGCATGGCTGCCGCCGCGGAACAGGTTGGTTTTGATGTGGCCCGGGTAGACGGGGTGCTGTTTGATCTGGGGCTCTCCTCTCCCCAGCTTGATACGGCATCCCGTGGGTTCTCGTTCCGTTTTGATGCGCCGCTGGATATGCGCATGGATACAACACGCGGCCAGACGGCTGCAGCCTGGCTGGCAGAAGTCGACGAAAAAACTTTGGCGGAGGTCATCAAAGATTATGGCGAAGAACGGTTTGCTGTCTCGATTGCAAAGAAGATTGTGGCTGCTCGGGCCGAGCGTCCTCTCTCCACAACAGGGGAGCTCGCAGCGCTTGTACGTTCGTGCGTGCGCACCAGTGAGCCCGGCAAGGATGCGGCGACGCGCACCTTCCAGGCTGTACGGATTTATATCAATCAGGAGCTCGGCCAGCTGGCGCTGACGCTGCCGCAGGCCATGGGGTTGCTCAAGCCGGGCGGCCGTCTGGTGGTGATTAGCTTTCACTCGCTGGAAGATCGCGTCGTCAAGCGTTTCATGCAGGCGGGCGCCAAGCCGGTTGAGCCACCTAAAGGCGTACCGCTCACGGCGGCGCAACTGCCCAAGCCCGAATTGGCGATCATCGGCAAGCCGGTGAAAGCCGGCGCTGCCGAGTTGTCCGTGAACCCGCGGTCGCGTAGCGCCATCATGCGCGTTGCCGAAAAGCTGGCGGCCTGACGATCATGCGCCGCCTGAATCTTCTCCTCATCGTGGTTGTGCTGGTCTCGTCGATCGGTGTGATCACCAGTCAGCATCAGGCGCGTAAGCGTCTGCAGGCCTTGGAGCAGGAGCGGGAGCGCTCGCATAACCTGGAAGTGGAATTCGGTCAGCTGCAACTGGAAATGTCCTCGTGGGCGGCGCATACGCGTATTGAAAAAATCGCCCGCGAGAAACTCGGCATGCAGCCGCCGGATATGAAGAAGGTGCAGAAGCTCGGGGGGGTGCAATGAGCCGCAAGGATCATCGCTTTACCGAGAGCCCGGTGCTGAAGGATCAGTTGGCCGGCTGGCGTATTCATCTGGTGTCGGCGCTGATATTCGGGGCCTTGCTGGCGCTGGTTGGCCGTGCCTTTTACTTGCAGGTCATCAATGAAGATTTTCTGCAGGAGCGCGGTGATGCGCGCTATCGTCGCGTGCTGGATATCCCGGCCTCGCGCGGTAAGATTCTGGATCGTCACGGCGACATGCTGGCGCAATCGACACCGATGCGTGCCGTGTGGGCGACAGCCGATGCCAAACTGGATAAGGATCAGCTGAAGGCGCTGGCCAATCTGCTGGAAATGGATCCGCGTCAGATCGAGAAGAAACTGACGGGCGAGAAAAATTTCGTCTATCTGAAGCATCAGGTATCGCCGGATGCCGCGGCACGTATCGCGGCGCTGAAGCTGCCCGGTATCCAGATGGATCGCGAATACAGCCGGTTCTATCCGGCCGGTGACATGGTGGCTCATATGGTGGGCTTTACCGGCAAGGATGATAAAGGCCAGGAGGGTGTCGAGCTGGCGTTCGAGCCCCGTCTGGTCGGTGCTAACGGTGAGCGTACGGTGATTAAGGATCGTCGTGGCCAGATCGTGGAAGAAATCGGTTCGGAGCGACCGCCGCAGGATGGTGAAGACATCCAGCTGGCGATTGATTCGAAAATCCAGTTCATCGCCTTTAATGCGCTGCGAAATGCCGCCGAAAAGTACAATGCCAAGGGCGGTAGCGTCATCGTGGCCGATGTGAGGTCCGGCGAGATTCTGGCGCTGGCCAATTGGCCGACGTATAACCCGAATAATCGTTCACAACTTTCTGGTGGCCAGCTGCGTAACCGTGCGGTCACCGATAGCTTTGAGCCCGGCTCGACCATGAAGCCCTTCATTGCGGCCTTGGGGTTGGATCGCGGCAAATACAAGTTCGATACGATCATCAACTGTGCGCCGGGAAAAATGACCATCGGCACGGCGACGATCAGCGACGCACACCCCTACGGTGCGTTGACTTTGGCTCAGGTGATCCAGAAATCGTCGAATATCGGGGCTACCAAGATTGCCCTCGGTTTTCCGCCCGAAGATATGTGGACCATGATGAGCAAGGTCGGTTTCGGCAAACCGCTGGGCCTGGGGTTCCCGGGTGAGGTGGGTGGTCGTCTGCGCCCCTGGCAGAGCTGGAAGCCGATTGAGCAGGCGACGATGTCTTACGGCCACGGGGTCTCGGTGACGGTCGCCCAGTTGGCGCATGCATATACAGTGTTTGCCCGTGATGGGGATGTGGTGCCGCTGTCGCTGCTCAAGACGGCGGGCGCTGTTGCCGGTCAACCCGTGTTCTCGCCGGAAACGGCCCGTCAGTTGCGCCTGATGCTGGAGATGGTGGTCAGCCCGGAAGGCACAGCGCGTAAGGCTGCTGTGCCCGGCTATCGGGTTGGCGGTAAGACCGGTACGGCGCACAAGCTGGTGAATGGGCGCTATGCCAATAAATATTTGGCCTCCTTTGTTGGTATCGGCCCCATGTCCGATCCGCGTCTGGTGGTCGGCGTTGTCGTCGATGAGCCGGTGGGCGCCCACTATGGTGGCGAAGTCGCGGGTCCAGTGTTTTCGGAAGTCATGGGTGGGGCGCTGCGTACGCTGGGCGTGCCTCAGGATCAGGACACGACGCCTGCCATCGTGAAGGGGACTTCGCCGGTGGCCACGGCGACGCATGCCGCGGGCCCGGATAAGAAGAAGGGGGTGCACTGATGTTGCCGCTCTCGACTCGTGAAGAGGTATTGAGCTGGGTGCTGGCGCAAGGTCTGCGCCCCACGGGGGTTTGTGCCGATAGCCGTCGTGTGCGTGCTGGTGATCTGTATGTGGCGGAAGTGCCCGAATCCGGTGCACGTGCGGTCTATGCGCGTGATGCCCTAGCCAATGGCGCCTGTGCAGTGCTGTGGGCCGATGATCTGCCGTTGTGTGCCGCCGAGTTTGGTAGCGCTCCGGTGGTTGCCGTACGTGAGCTGCATGCATTGGTGGGCCCGATTGCCCAGCAGGTTTACGGCAACCCCAGCGAAAAAATGCGCGTGCTGGCCGTGACCGGCACCAATGGTAAAACGACCATTACCCAATGGTTGGCTCAAACCATGCCGGGCCGCTGTGCGGTGATCGGCACCCTCGGTGCCGGTTATCCGGAAGCCATGGTGGCGACGGGTTTCACGACGCCGGATGCTGCGCAATATGCGCATCTGCTGGCCGATTTTGTCGAAGACGGTGCCACGGCGTGTGCGGTTGAGGCCAGCTCGATCGGGATCGAGGAGGCGCGCATGGCTGGCAGTCATGTGGACTGCGCCGTATTCACGAATCTGACACGGGATCATCTCGATTATCACAAGACCATGGAAGCCTATGCAGCGGCCAAAGCTCGCCTGTTCCGCTGGCCAGGTCTACGTGCCGCCGTCATTAACGGTGATGATGCCTTTGGCGCTGAGCTCCTCGCTCAAACAACGGCATCGCTGGTTTTGGCCTATGGATTGCGCGCGCGACCGGCGGATCTTCCGGCATCGGTGCGCTGGATAGGGGCTGAAGCAGTGGCGCCGACGGCGCAGGGCTTGAGTGCCACGTTGCTGCTCGACGATGAACGTCATCCGTTGGTGACCCGCATCATCGGCCGCCACAATCTGTCAAATTTGCTGGCGGTCGCGGCAGTGTTGATCGCTCAGGGCTTGAGTCCGGCAGAAATTGTCGTGCACCTCGCTCGTCTGCAGCCCCCGGCCGGGCGTATGGCCTGCCAGGGTGGTGAGCAGATGCCGCTCGTGGTTGTTGATTATGCGCACACACCGGATGCCCTGCGCCATATTCTGGCCGCATTGCGTGATGTTGCCGCGGCGCGTGGTGGTCGATTGGTCTGTGTATTTGGTTGTGGCGGTGATCGTGATCCGGGTAAGCGTCCGGAAATGGGGCGTGCCGCCGCTCAAGGGGCCGATCATGTCGTGGTAACTTCAGATAATCCGCGCTGGGAAGTGCCCGCCGAGATTATTCGCACCATTGTTGCCGGTGTGCCGGACGCCCAGGTGATCGAAGATCGGGCAGCAGCGATTGCCAGCGTGATTGCCGATGCGGCAGAAGCCGATGTGGTCCTGCTTGCCGGCAAAGGTCATGAGCTGGATCAGGAGATTCGGGGTCAGCGCTATCCTTTTGACGATGCGGCACATGCGCGCAAGGCACTGGCGCTGTGGGCAACGCGCGCACAGTCGGTAGCCCGGGAGGTGGCCTGATATGAGCGCCATGAACAAACCAATGCGTTCCGTTCGTCTGGCTGAAGCAGTGCCGCTTTCGCTGGTGACCGACTGGTTGTCGGCGCATCTGCCGCAGGGTTGTGGCAGTGAGATGGTGCAGGGCGTTTCGACCGATACGCGTACCTTGCAGCCGGGTGATCTGTTTATCGCACTGCGTGGTGCCCAATTTGATGCGCACGAGTTTCTGGAAGATGTGCGCGAAGCAGGCGCGGTTGCCGCGGTCGTTGAAGCCGGGCATCCGGTACTGAGTTCACCGGCGCTGGATGGTTGGCCGCTGATCGTTTGTGATGACACGCGTCATGCGCTGGGCGTGCTGGGTCAGGCCTGGCGCGAACGCTATCAGCTGACCGTGGTGGCCATTACGGGTTCGAATGGCAAGACCACGACCAAGGAACTGATCAGTCACCTGTTCCGCGCGACAGCGGGTGAAGAGGCAGTGCTTAGCACGCTGGGTAACTTCAATAATGAGATCGGTCTACCACTGACGCTGTTGCGTCTGGGGCCGCAGCATTGTTATGCCGTCATTGAACTGGGCATGAGCCATCCGGGTGAGATTGCCGCGCTGGCTCAGTTGGCGGAACCGTCGATTACCGTAGTGACCAATGCGCAGCGTGCGCACCTGGCCGGTATGGGGTCTCTCGCTACGGTTGCCGAAGAGAAGGGTAGTCTGTTCGATGCGCTACCGGAAGGCGGTACGGCGATTGTCAATCTGGATGATCCGCATGCGCCGTCCTGGTTGAAGCGGATCCGTGCCGGTCGTCGCGTTTTTGGAACAACGGTGGGGGTGCAAGCCATCGCCGATGCCGCTGTTGCAGCGGCGCCTGCTTTTGCCATCACGTCCATCGAAGCGGCAGCGGGATCGACGGCGCAGACCCTGATCGTGCAGACGCCGGCAGGCGAGATGACGGTGAGTCTGCCGCTGGCAGGTATTCACAACGCGAGTAACGCAGTACAAGCCATGGCGGCCGGTTATGCCGCGGGTCTGGATGTGGTGCAGATGGCGGATGCACTGAGCACATTTGGTGGCGTGGCGGGTCGTCTGCAACAGAAGCATGGTGTGGCCGGCGCGGTGGTGATTGATGACACCTATAACGCCAACCCCGACTCCATGCGTGCGGCTATCAATGTACTGACGACCAATGCCTCGGATATCGACACTGTTCTGGTGATCGGTGACATGGGGGAAGTCGGTCCTGAAGCGGCGGCGCTGCATGCCGAAATCGGTCGTTATGCGGCAGAGCAGGGCGTGGGTGCCCTGTATGCCGTCGGCCCGCTCTCGGTCTCGGCGGTTGCCGCTTACGGCAATGTCTTTCCGCAGACGGCAAAACACTTCAAGACACAGGAAGAGCTCGTCGCTGCGCTGCGGCCGACGCTGAGCAAGCGCTCGCGGGTTCTGGTTAAAGGTTCGCGTTCGGCACGGATGGAAAACGTGGTGAATGCACTGATTGAAAATGCGTAGGAAATAACGATGCTACTTTGGCTCTCGGAATGGTTGGCTCAGGATGTGCGGGCGTTCAACGTCTTCAATTACCTGACACTGCGCACCGTGCTGGCGGCACTCACCGCGCTGGTGATCTGCTGGGTGGCGGGTCCGGCCGTAATCCGCTGGCTGGCCGCCAAGAAGATCGGTCAGGCCGTTCGTACCGATGGGCCGCAGACGCACCTGGTCAAATCAGGTACGCCGACCATGGGCGGTGTGCTTATTCTGATTGCCACCGGCCTGTCGACACTGCTTTGGGGCGATCTGGAAAACCGCTACGTCTGGGTGGTACTGCTGGTGACCCTGGGGACGGGTGCCGTGGGCTGGTATGACGACTGGCGCAAAGTGGTGTATCGCGACCCCAAAGGCTTGGCCAGCCGCTGGAAGTTCTTCTGGCAATCCGTGATTGGTCTGACGGCTGCCGTTTTTCTCGGCCTGACCGCGAATACGCCGGTGCAGTTCGAGCTGATTCTGCCTTTCTTCAAGGATGTAGCGATTCCGCTGGGTCTGGTGGGTTTTATGGTGCTGACCTACCTGGTGATTGTCGGTACGTCGAATGCCGTGAACCTGACCGATGGTCTGGATGGTCTGGCCATCATGCCAGCCTGTATGGTGGCGGCGGCGCTGACGATCTTCGCTTATGTGGCCGGTAATGCCGTCTATGCCAAATATCTGTTCATGCCTTATGTGCCGGGGGCCGGTGAGATCTGTGTCCTGCTCGGCGCACTGGTCGGCGCCGGCCTGGGCTTCCTGTGGTTCAACGCTTATCCGGCGGAAGTCTTTATGGGGGATGTCGGCGCACTGGCGATTGGTGCGGCACTGGGGACCACGGCGGTGATTGTCCGCCAGGAAATCGTGCTGTTCATCATGGGCGGCGTCTTCGTGGCTGAAACCGTCTCCGTCATGATGCAAGTCGGCTATTTCAAGGCGACCAAAGGCAAACGCATTTTCCGTATGGCGCCGTTGCACCACCACTATGAGCTGGGGGGCTGGAAAGAAACCCAGGTGGTTGTGCGCTTCTGGATCATCACCATCGTCCTGGTTCTGCTGGGCCTCTCCACCCTGAAACTCCGTTAACTATTCTTAAGCCATCATCGTGACACGCGCGCTTCATTCCTCGCAAACCCAACCGGCAGACCTGCAGGGTCGTCGGGTGCTGGTGGTCGGCCTCGGTGAGTCCGGGCTGGCCATGGCGCGCTGGTTGCATCAGCAGGGTGCGCGGGTGGCTGTGGTGGACACGCGAGCCGAGCCGCCCGGCGTTGCCCTTCTGGCCACTGACGTACCGGATGCCGAGTGGCGCAGTCGTGGTGTTGCCATCGAAGGGGCGTTGATCGAAGTCTGTTTGGCGGATGTCGATTTGCTGGCACTCTCGCCAGGCGTCGCCTTTGATAGTCCGCTGGTGGGCGCTGCGCGGTCGCGAGGCATCCCAGTCTGGTCCGAGGTAGATTGTTTCCTGGTGGCCCGTCAAGCGGCCTGTCCCGCAAGTAAGGTGGTGGCGATTACCGGCGCCAATGGTAAAACCACGACAACAGCATTGACAGCCCATGTGCTCAATGCCGCAGGCGTTGATGCCGTGGCCTGCGGCAATATTTCGCCATCGATGCTGGATGCCTTCATGGCACGCGCGGCAAATGGTGCGTGGCCGCAGGTCTGGGTGTTGGAATTGTCGAGCTTCCAGCTGGAAGCGACGCAATGCATGCGCAGTGATGCCGCGATCATTCTGAATCTGAGCGAAGATCACCTGGATCGCCATGTCACCATGGCCGGCTATGCGGCCGCCAAGGCGCATGTCTACCAGCATTGCGCGTACCCGGTCTGGAATCGGGCCGATCTCTGGGCTGATGCCTACGGTCTGAACTGTGCTGTGGCCAACAGCATCGGCGACGATGCGCCGACCCATGCCACAGATTTTGGTCTGATGGACGGCTGGATCGTGCGTGGCGCCGAGCGTCTCATTGAAACCGCTGCGTTGCCGCTGCTGGGTCGTCATAATGCGCTGAATGTGCAGGCGGCGCTGGCGCTGTGTGCGGTGGTGCTGCCGGCCGGCAAATCTCTGGCCGATCTGCTGCCAGGGCTTCGCTCGTTCCGGAGCCTGCCGCATCGTGTGACGCTGGTGGCAACAATCGATGACGTGCGTTACGTCGATGACTCGAAGGCGACCAATGTGGGTGCGACCCTGGCCGCTATTGATGGGTTATTTGATCCGGCACACCCCACGAAGAAGCTTGCGCTGCTGCTGGGTGGCGAGGGCAAAGGCCAGGACTTTGCGCCGTTGACCGCCGTGATCGAACGCGCGGCCCGTGCCGTGGCGCTGATCGGCAAGGATGCTGCAGCGATTGTCGCTCATCTACCGGCGGGGGTGCCTGCTCAGCGTTTTGACGATCTACCGGCGGCCACCCGCTGGCTGGCTGATCAGGCACAACCGGGGGATACGGTATTGCTGTCGCCGGCCTGCGCCAGCCTGGATATGTTCCGCAATTATGCCGAGCGCGCCGCCGTGTTTGTTGAGGCCGTGGCGACCTTGGGCAGTTGTGCCGCAGTGAAAGACGGGAGGGCGGCATGAACCGTCTGATGCGTATTATCAATTCCCCAGAAGAACAGTCCGAAGTCGATCCGCTGTTGGTCTGGAGCGCCCTGGCGCTGCTTCTGATCGGCCTGGTCATGGTGTATTCGTCCTCGATCGCCTTTGCCGAGGGTAGCCGTATCTTCGGTCGTAATCCGAACTACTTCCTGATCCGTCACGCCATTTTCCTGACCATCGGTCTGGCAGCAGCCGGTGCAGCATTCCAGGTGCCGATTCAGACCTGGCAGCGCTGGTCGCCCTACCTGTTCCTTGGTGGCATTGTGCTCCTGATGCTGGTGCTGATTCCGGGGTTGGGCCGGGACGTGAACGGTGCACGGCGTTGGCTGCCGCTCTTTGTGGTCAATCTGCAGCCTTCCGAGCTGATGAAGCTTTTTGTCGTGCTCTATGCCGCGGACTTTACCGTGCGCAAGATGAACGTCATGCACAGTCTGAAGAAGGCCTTCCTGCCGATGTTCGCGGCGATGGTGCTGGTTGGCTCGCTGCTGCTGAAAGAGCCGGACTTCGGTGCCTTTGTCGTGATCATTTCGATTGCCTTCGGCATCCTCTTTCTGGGTGGCATGAAGATCAAGCCCTTCGTGATTCTGATTCTGTTGCTGCTGGTGGCTTTTGCCATCCTGATTATCGTGTCGCCGTATCGCCGTGACCGGATCTTCGGTTTTATGGACCCCTGGGCCGATGCCCTGGGTCGTGGTTACCAGCTGTCGCATTCACTGATCGCTTTCGGTCGCGGCGAGTTCTTCGGGGTCGGCCTTGGCGCCAGCGTTGAAAAACTGTTCTACCTGCCGGAAGCCCATACGGATTTCCTGATGGCCGTGATTGCCGAAGAACTCGGATTTGTGGGCGTGGTCGTCGTGATTGCGCTGTTCGGTCTGCTCATCCAGCGCATCATCATGGTCAGCAAACAGTGCATCAAGCTGGACCGCTGCTTCCCGGCGCTTGTGGCGCAAGGCATTGCCATCTGGATCGGGGTGCAGGGCTTCATCAATATGGGCGTGAATATGGGGCTGTTGCCGACCAAAGGCCTGACTCTGCCCATGATGAGTTTTGGTGGTTCGGGCATTCTGGTGAACTGCATTGCCGTCGCGATTCTGTTGCGTATCGACTGGGAAAATCGTCAGATGATGCGGGGGCGCCGACCATGACGATGCAGAAAACCCTCCTGGTGATGGCTGGTGGCACGGGCGGTCATATCTTCCCGGCGCTGGCCGTGGCTGATGTGCTGCGTCAGCAGGGCTGGCGTATTGTCTGGTTGGGCAACCCGAACGGCATGGAAGCCAAACTGGTGCCGTCACGGGGTTACGAATGCGCCTGGGTGGAATTTACGGCCGTGCGCGGCAAGGGCATTGCGCGCAAGCTCATGCTACCGGTCAATCTGCTGCGCGCCTGTCTGGCCGCGCGTCGGGTAATCAAAGAGGTGCGTCCGGATGTGGTATTGGGCATGGGCGGTTACATCACCTTTCCGGGTGGCGTGATGGCACGTCTGGCAGGGGTGCCGCTGGTCATCCACGAACAGAACGCTGTGGCCGGTTTGGCGAACAAGGTATTGAGCCGCATCGCCACACGTGTGCTGAGTGGTTTCCCGGAGACGCTGCCGGACGCCGAATGGGTGGGGAACCCGGTGCGAGCCGAAATTGCTGCGTTGGCAACGCCCTCTGTGCGTTACGAGGGTCGTGCCGGCCAGCCGCTGAATGTTCTGGTGGTGGGGGGCAGTCTCGGTGCTCAGGCGTTAAATCAGCAGGTACCGCAGGCGGTGGCAGTGCTAGATGAAACCGAACGTCCGCAGATTCGTCACCAGACCGGCACCCGCGACCTTGAGTCAGTACGTGCCGCCTACACGGCGATCAACGTGAATGCCGATGTAAAGCCATTCATTGATGACATGGCCGCAGCCCTGGCCTGGGCGGATCTGGTGGTGTGCCGTTCCGGTGCGCTGACGGTGGCCGAACTGGCGGCCGCTGGCGTGGCCAGTGTGATGGTGCCGTTCCCGCATGCCGTGGATGACCACCAGCGCGTGAATGCCGAATTCCTGGTGCGTGGTCACGAAGGTGTGACCGCTGGCCATTGCGTGGTTCAGCACGCGCTGACAGCGGCGGGTCTGGCACAACTGCTGCGCCAATCGCGCACCGAACTGACACAGCAGGCAATAGCCGCCCGTGCCCTGGCGCGCCCGGAAGCGGCGCAGACCGTTGCCACCCTTTGCGAGGAGCTTGCCGCATGAAACACAAGATTCATCATCTGCATTTCATCGGTATCGGTGGCTCCGGCATGAGTGGTATTGCCGAGGTACTGATCAATCTGGGTTATACGGTTAGTGGTTCGGATATGCAGGCCGGTGCTGTCACCCAGCGTTTGGGTGCGCTGGGCGCACGTATCATGCTCGGTCATCAGGCAGCCAATATTGCCGGCGCGGATGCGATTGTCGTGTCAACCGCCGTGCAGGCCGATAACCCGGAAGTCGTTGCCGCCCGGGAAGCGGGTATCCCGATTGTGCCGCGCGCCCAGATGCTGGCTGAACTGATGCGTCTGAAGCAGGGGATTGCCGTTGCCGGGACGCACGGTAAAACCACCACCACCAGCCTGATTGCATCCATTCTGGGTGAGGGCGGTTTTGATCCGACCTTCGTGATTGGCGGGCGTCTCAATGCCGCCGGCGCCAATGCGCGGCTGGGCAAGGGCGATTTTCTGGTGGCCGAAGCCGATGAATCGGATGCGTCTTTCCTCAGACTGTCGCCAGTGATTTCGGTGGTCACCAATATTGATGCCGATCACATGGAAACCTATGGCCATGACTTCGGCAAACTGAAACAGGCCTTTGTCGATTTTCTGGAGCGCCTGCCGTTTTACGGGGTGGCTGTGCTGTGCACGGATGATCCGAACGTGAATGAGATCATTCCGCGAGTGACCAAGCAGATTGTGCGCTACGGCCTCAATGAGCAGGCCAATATCCGTGCCGAGGATGTACGGGCCGACAACGGTCGTATGCACTTCACGGCTGTGCGTCGTAATGGTTCAGTCTCTCGTCTGCCGATCACCCTGAATCTGCCGGGTGTGCATTACGTTCAGAACGCCCTGGCGGCGATTGCCGTGGCGACGGAGGTAGGAGCTTCCGACGAATCAATCATCAAGGCGCTGGGTGAGTTCCGCGGTGTTGGTCGCCGTTTCCAGCGCTATGGTGAGCTACCGCTTGCTCATGGCGGCACAGTCACCGTGATTGATGACTACGGCCATCATCCGGTTGAAATGACGGCCACGATTGCCGCAGCGCGTGGTGCTTTCCCGGAGCGTCGTCTGGTGCTGGCTTTCCAGCCGCACCGCTACTCGCGCACCCGCGATTGCTTTGAAGATTTTGTCCAGGTGCTGGGCACGGTCGACGTGCTGCTGCTGACGGAGGTTTATGCTGCTGGCGAAGCGCCCGTCGTGGCCGCCGATGGTCGCGCATTGGCTCGGGCATTGCGTGTGGCCGGCAAGGTGGAGCCATTGTTTGTGGAGTCGGTGAATGATCTGCCGTCAGCGCTGATCGATACCTTGCGCGATGGTGATGTGCTGTTGACCATGGGGGCCGGTTCGATTGGTGGCACCGCAGCGAAACTGTTTGAAGCCCTAGGCGCGGTTGCCGAGCAATGATGATGAACGAACCCCGCCACTTCGCTCAAGCACCGGTCGCGTTACGCGGCAAGTGGGCTGAGCACGTTGCCATGGCACGTCATGTGTCGTGGCGAGCGGGGGGGGCTGCGCGTCAGGCCTATACGCCGGCAGATCTGGATGATCTGGCCACCATGCTGGGGCAGTTGCCGGCCTCGGAGCCCTTGCTATTTGCCGGTCTGGGCAGCAATCTCCTGGTGCGTGACGGCGGCTTTAATGGCACGGTGGTGTTCCTGCACGCCGCACTGAATACACTCCGTGTAGAAACCCTGGCCGATGTGGGTGACGTGATTTATGCCGAAGCGGGTGTTGCCAGCCCGAAGGTGGCCCGTTTTGCGGCAAACCTGGGGTGTGATGCCGCCTTTATGGCCGGCATTCCGGGTACCGTCGGTGGCGCGCTGGCGATGAATGCCGGGTGTTATGGCGCAGAGACCTGGCCGTTTGTCGTGCAGGTGTGCACCATTGATCGTCAGGGACGGCGCCATATCCGCACGGCAGCAGATTTCGAGATCAGCTATCGCCATGTGGTCGCCAAGCATGGGGCTGCTGCAGAGGAAGTCTTTGCGGCGGCCTGGTTCAAATTTCCGGCGCAGGATCAAGCCACTGCACGTGACACCATTCGCACGCTGCTGGAAAAGCGCGTGGCCAGTCAGCCGCTGCGTTGGCCGAATGCCGGTTCAGTATTCCGCAATCCGCCGGGTGATTTTGCGGCGCGTCTCATCGAAGCCTCCGGACTCAAGGGCTTGCGGATGGGTGGCGCCGAGGTCAGTGCGCAGCATGCGAACTTCATCGTCAATCACGATGGCACGGCGACGGCGGCTGATATCGAAACGCTGATTACAACGGTGCAGGCACGTGTTGCCGCCGCCACCGGCGTTGAATTGATCCGGGAAGTGCGCATCGTCGGTGACGCACTGTCTTCAACCTCTGTTTCAGGGTCTTAACATCATGTCTCGCGTGATCGATCCCAAATCTCTCGGTAAGGTCGTTGTCCTGTTCGGAGGTTCGTCCGCTGAACGCGAAGTGTCGCTGAATAGCGGCGGTCGTGTGCTGGCAGCGCTGCAACGTCAGGGCGTGGATGCGCACAAGTTCGACCCCGCCGAGACGCCGTTGTCTGCCCTGGAAAACGCCGGGTTCGACCGCGCGTTCATCGCCCTGCACGGGGGCATTGGTGAAAACGGCACGCTGCAGGGTTTTCTGGAAATGATTGGCCTGCCCTATACCGGAAGCGGTGTGCTGGCATCGGCGCTGGCCATGGATAAATGGCGTTCCAAGCTGGTGTGGCAGGCCGCTGGTTTGCCGACGCCCGGCTATCGGCTGATCGACGCGGAAACGGATGCGCAGGCCGTGATTGATGCTCTGGGTCTGCCGCTCTTCGTTAAGCCAGTCCATGAGGGCTCCAGCGTGGGGGTGACCAAGGTTAAAACCCCGGAAGCGCTGATGCCAGCCTGGCAGGATGCCGCCCGTCATGACAGCACGGTCATCGCCGAAACGGCGTTGCTCGGCGGTGAGTTTACGGTAGCGGTCTGGCAAACGCCGGCCGGCTTGCAGGC
This sequence comes from uncultured Dechloromonas sp., assembly GCA_964387485.1. Taxonomy (GTDB): domain Bacteria; phylum Pseudomonadota; class Gammaproteobacteria; order Burkholderiales; family Rhodocyclaceae; genus Fluviibacter. The sequence continues at coordinate 24,034 of CAYLWV010000005.1, forward strand.
GCTGCCGCCGGTACGCATTGTACCGGCCACCGAATTCTACGATTACGAAGCCAAGTACAACCGTGATGACACGCAGTACAACGTGCCCTGCGGTTTACCGGAAGCGCAGGTGGCGCACATGCAGTCACTGGCTGTTGATGCGTTCGAAGCGCTGGGGTGCCGGGGTTGGGGGCGTATCGATTTTCTCTTGGACACAGCCGGCGCGCCTTATGTGCTTGAAGCCAACACCGCTCCCGGTATGACAGATCACTCCCTGGTGCCGATGGCCGCACGTGCCGCCGGTGTGGATTACGACCATCTGGTACTGACGGTGGCTGCGATGGCAGCACTCGATGCCGTGCCAGTAGGCGCTTGAGGAAACAGACATCATGATCTGGAACCGTCCTGACCTGATGAACCGCTTGTCCGGCCTGCTCTGGGGCTTGGGGCTGCTGCTCATCCTCGTTTCGGGCGTGCTGATGGTGATCCGGATGCCGTTTTTTCCGGTACGTGACGTGGTGCTGACCAAACCTCTGGTGCGCGTGCAGGTCGAAGATATCCGTGCGGGCATTGCGCCGTACATCGGCGGCAATTTCTTCACGGTGGATCTCAAGGCCATCCGCCAGGGCGCCGAACAGCAGCCCTGGGTTTATCGTGCCGATGTGCGTCGTCAGGGCTTTGGCAACCTGTCGCTGGATATCGACGAGCAGGCACCGGTGGCCCGTTGGGGCAATGAAGGCACGCGGACGACCTCCGAGTGGCTGAACCGTGATGGCGATGTCTTCGAGGTGCCAGACAGTACGCTCGGTAATCTTGGCCAGAATCTGCCGGTACTGCACGGTCCGCTGGATACCGGAAATGAATTGATGGCCCGCTATGTGCGCTACAGCGCCTTGCTGGAGCCAACCGGCCGCACGATCCGTCAACTGGATCTGAGTCCGCGCCTTTCGTGGAGCCTGCGTCTCGATAACGGGACACGTCTGGAGCTGGGTCGCGAGCGCACCCTGAACAGCGCCGATGAACAGGTAGAGACTTTCGTAGCACTGTATCCCCAATTGATTGGCAACCGTGCGGTGGCACCGTCGGTGGTTGATCTCCGTTATCCGGCAGGTGTCGCTGTGCGTTACCCCGCAGCGCCGGCTGCTTCCATTTCTTCTGACCGTAAGGGCAAGTCATGAGCAGAGAGAGCAAAGAGCTGATTGTCGGTCTCGACATCGGTACATCGAAGATTGTCGCCGTTGTTGCCGAGGTGGCTTCCGATGGTCGGTTGAATGTCCTGGGTGTTGGCGCCCAGGAGGCCCGTGGTTTGTCGCGCGGTGTGGTTGTCAACATCGAAGACACCGTGCAGGCAATCTCCAAGGTCATTCAGGAAGTTGAACTGATGGCCGATTGCAAGGTCAAGGATGTCTATACCGGAATTGCCGGCAGCCATATCCGTAGCTTCAACTCCAACGGCATGGTGGCCATCAAGGATAAGGAAGTCAGTCCGGGTGATATCGACCGTGTGATCGAAACGGCACGGGCCATGCCGATTCCGGCCGAGCAGGAAATCCTGCACATCCTGACCCAGGAATTTGTGATCGACGGTCAGGACGGCATTCGTGAACCGATCGGCATGAGCGGCATGCGTCTCGAAGTGAAGGTGCATATCGTGACCGGCGCCATCTCTGCCGCACAGAATATCGTCAAGTGTGTCCGCCGCTGTGGCCTGGATGTGAACGATCTCGTGCTGCAGCCACTGGCTTCCAGCTACGCGGTGCTTTCCGAAGATGAAAAAGATCTGGGCGTCTGCCTGATCGATATCGGTGGCGGTACGACGGATATTGCTGTCTGGGCTCAGGGTGCGATTCGCCATACGGCGGTGATCCCCATTGCGGGTAATCAGGTGACGAACGATATCGCCATGGCGCTGCGTACACCCACGCGCGATGCTGAAGATATCAAGCGTCGCTCAGGTTGTGCGCTGGCGGATCTGGCCAACCCGGAAGAAGTAATCGAAGTCGCAGGCGTGGATGATCGCCCCAGCCGCAAGCTGTCGCGCCGTGCACTGGCCGATGTTATTCAGCCGCGCGTCGAAGAACTGTTCGAGATCGTGCAAGCCGAACTGCGGCGCTCCGGTTACGAGAATGTTCTGTCATCGGGCATCGTGCTCACCGGCGGTTCGGCATCGATGCCGGGCATGATCGAACTCGGTGAAGAGATTTTCCACATGCCGGTGCGCCTGGGTGAGCCCAAGTACAACGGTCCGCTGGTCGATGTGATCAAGTCGCCGCGTTACGCGACGGCCTTCGGCCTCATTCTTGAAGCCTACAACCAGCGTAAGCGCGGCCAGCAGGTGCGCGAAAAGCAGGGGAGCGGCGTCAAGGATGTTTTCTCGTCGATGCGCGCCTGGTTCGAGAAGAATTTTTAATCCAAGAATTTCCGGTCCCGTATGCGCAGTACGGGATCGTGAAGTAGCAGCAAAGGTAGTTGGTAGCACGTAGTCAGAAACAACGCAGTACTTACCCAACACGATTTATCGCTTTAATAACGGAGGCAGTTATGTTTGAAATTATCGAGAAAGAAGAAAACGGCACGATCATCAAAGTGATCGGTGTGGGCGGCGCAGGTGGTAATGCCATCGACCACATGATCCGTGAGAACGTGCATGGCGTGCAGTTCATTGCCGCCAATACCGATGCCCAGGCACTCAACAACAGCCTGGCCGGTCATCGCATGCAACTGGGTGCCTCGGGTCTGGGCGCGGGTGCTAAGCCGGCCGCCGGTCGTGCTGCCGCTGAAGAGCAGCGCGAGCAGATCAAGGACATGCTGCGTGGCGCCCACATGGTGTTCATCACCGCGGGTATGGGTGGTGGTACGGGCACCGGCGCTGCGCCGATCGTTGCCGAAGTGGCGCGTGAACTGGGTATTCTGAGCGTTGCGGTGGTCACCAAGCCGTTCATGTTCGAAGGCAAGCGTATGAAGGCTGCCGAAGCGGGTATCGCCGAACTGGAACAGCATGTGGATTCGCTGATCGTGATTCTGAATGATCGCCTGATGGATGTGCTGGGTGACGACGCAGAAATGGAAGCCTGCTTCCATGCGGCGGATGATGTGCTGCGTAACGCCGTGGGCGGTATTGCCGAGATCATTACCCTGAAGGGTCTGGTCAACGTCGACTTTGAAGACGTTCGCACCGTGATGGGTGCCATGGGTCGTGCCATGATGGGTTCGGCCGCCGCGGAAGGCATGGATCGTGCCCGTCTGGCCGCTGAGCAGGCTGTGGCCTGCCCGCTGCTGGAAGGCGTCGAGCTGGCTGGCGCCAAGGGCGTGCTGGTCAACATCACCGCCTCCAAGTCGCTGAAGATGCGTGAAGTCAACGAAGTCATGGCCACCATTGGGGATCACGTTTCGGACGAAGCCGAAATTATCTTCGGCGCCGTGTTTGACGAATCGATGGGTGACCAGCTGCGCGTGACCGTGGTTGCTACGGGTCTGGAAGGCCAGAAGGCCCGTGCCGCCAAGCCGACCCGTGAATCGTTCACGGTGATCGAGCCGATGCGCGCCACCGGTACCGGTGATGCCACGCCGTTTGGTGATTTCAGCCAGTACGATCTGCCGCCGGGCATGCGTTCGGCCCGTCAGACCACGGTTGCCGCACCGGCCGCCAGCAATCTGAAGGTCGAAGCCTTTGTCTCGCAGGGTGTGGATCACTACGACATCCCGGCATTTCTGCGTAAGCAAGCTGACTAATCCTCGGCGTTGTTTTATCAGGTCGACTGTCTCCGGTCCGGGGCCCTGCGCAGGCCCCCGAATCGATGGTTAACCTGCTGAAGTTAAAGCAGTAATTTGTAGTGCCTCCGAGTTGTACCTACTGAGGAGGAGCCCTGGTCTGTGCTAGAATTAGCCAGTTGGGGCTCCGTCCCCTCAAGTTTTTGCTGAAGTTTTCGCTTCGAGCAGTCTGTCCGGATTCAACGACCATGCCCCAGATGTTGTGTCAGCGCACCGTTAAATCAGTCATCCGCGCCAGTGGCGTGGGTTTGCACTCGGGTCGCAAAGTCACGCTCACACTGCGCCCCGCTGCGCCGGATACGGGCATTGTCTTCCGTCGTGTGGATCTGGAAACCCCGGTCGAGATCAAAGCCAGTGCGCTGCTGATTGGCGATACCCGCATGTGTTCGTGTCTGGATGTGGACGGTGTCCGTGTCGGCACCATCGAGCACCTGATGTCGGCGTTGTGCGGTCTGGGTATTGATAACGTCTGGCTGGATATCGACGCGGCCGAAGTGCCGATTCTCGATGGTTCTTCATCGCCGTTTGTCTTTCTGATCCAGTCGGCAGGTATTCTGGAGCAGCCGGTGCCCAAGCGTTTTCTGCGGATCAAAAAGACCGTGGAGATTCAGGAAGGCGACAAACTGGCGCGTCTGGCACCGTATGATGGCTTCAAACTGAATTTCTCCATTGTTTTCAATCACCCGGCGATCGACCGAACCGGTCAACAGGTGAGCTTTGATTTTGCCGAGCAGGGCTACACGCGGGATATTGCGCGTGCCCGTACCTTCGGCTTTACGCAGGAAGTCGAATTTCTGCGCGAGAATGGCCTGGCACTGGGCGGCGGCCTGGAAAATGCCGTGGTGCTGGATGAATACCGCATCCTGAACCCGGATGGTCTGCGCTACAACGATGAATTCGTCAAGCACAAGGTGCTGGATGCCATTGGTGATCTGTATCTGATCGGCCATCCGATCATTGGCGAATTTACCGCCCACAAATCCGGCCACGATCTCAACAACAAACTGGCGCGCGCCGTGCTGGCCGATGCCGAGTCCTTTGAGATTGTGTCTTTCGTACCGCCGGCGGTTGCGCCGGAGGGTGTGACGCGCTGGATGCAGCAGGCTTACGCGCTGACCACCTGATCAGTGCTTGTCGGCGGATTGGCGCAGGTGCGCCAGCGCCGCTTTGAGTTCCGAATCCCCGATCGTATTCTCCAGAGCCTGTAGGCTGGCTGCGGCATTGGCCGACAGCGGTGCCCGCTGGAATGGTGTTTGTGGCTTATCTTCCGGCAAGCCTGGCCGAATTCGTACATCCAGTGCGCTACAGGCAAACCCCGCCTGTCGCCAGCCGTTGACCAGACTGGGGCCCATCTGGCGTAGGCGAGCGCCCAGGCTGGGATGGTTGCACAGAACGCTGATCGTGTCCCCGCTCAGATTGGCCACTCGGCATCCGCGGCCCATGGCGGGCGGCAGCGTGCGAATAAGCACATCCTGCAGTGTTTGTAACGTCCGCGCGTGTTGCATCAGGCCGCCGAGCGTCGCGGTGGCTTCCGCCTGGCTGCGCGCGCTACCGCCATATTCCAGGACGTCGGAAAGGGCGCGCAGGGCGGGTTTCTTGAATTGGCTGCGGGTGGGGTACATGCGCTTAGATTAGCCGAGGGTGAGGTATGCAGCAAGTTTGGCTTGATTTGGGGACTTGCGCCCCATGTTCTGCCAAGCGCCTGCCATAAGCTTTCTGGCGGGTAAGGGGCGCTCAACATGCTAAAATCGCGAGGATATTTACTGGAACCTCCCTCATGATTTCTGGCCTGCTCAAATCGCTCTTCGGTAGCCGTAACGACCGCCTGCTTAAAACCTATCGCAAACAGGTCGAACGCATTAACGCCCTCGAGCCGGCAATGGAAGCGCTGGATGATGCCGCGCTGCAAGCCAAAACCGCCGAATTCCGCACCCGCCTTGCCGGCGGTGAAACCCTCGACACCCTGTTGCCCGAAGCCTTTGCTGTTGTGCGTGAAGCCAGCAAGCGCGTACTCGGCATGCGTCATTTCGATGTGCAGCTGGTGGGCGGCATGGTGCTCCACTACGGCAAAATTGCCGAAATGCGTACCGGCGAAGGCAAGACACTGGTCTCGACCCTGCCGGCCTACCTGAATGCGCTGGCCGGCAACGGCGTGCATGTGGTGACGGTTAATGATTACCTGGCCCGTCGCGATGCCGAATGGATGGCACGCCTGCATAGCTGGCTCGGCCTGACGGTGGGCTGCAATCTGGCACAGATGTCCTCGCTGGAAAAGCGCGACGCCTACGCCTGTGATATCACCTACGGCACGAACAACGAATTCGGTTTCGACTATCTGCGCGACAACATGGTCTACGACGTACAGGACCGTGTGCAACGCAAGCTGCATTACGCCATCGTCGATGAGGTTGATTCCATCCTCATTGATGAAGCACGTACACCGCTGATCATCTCAGGTCAGGCCGAAGACCACACCGAGCTCTATGTGCGCATGAATGCACTGGCGCCGGCGCTGACGCGTTGCGAGCAGGAAGATGGTCCGGGTGATTTCTGGGTCGATGAAAAAGCCAATCAGATTCTGCTGACCGAAGAAGGTCACGAAAGTGCCGAGCGCGTGCTCGTTGAGGCAGGGTTGCTGGCCGAAGGCCATAGCCTGTACGAAGCCGCCAATATTCTGCTCATGCATCATCTGACCACGGCCCTGCGCGCTCATAACCTGTTCCATCGCGATCAACATTACGTCGTACAGAACGATGAGGTGGTGATTGTGGACGAGTTCACGGGTCGTCTGATGAGCGGCCGTCGCTGGTCCGATGGCCTGCATCAGGCCGTGGAAGCCAAGGAAGCCGTGGCGATCCAGCACGAGAACCAGACGCTGGCCTCGATTACCTTCCAGAACTACTTCCGTATGTACGGCAAGCTGGCCGGCATGACCGGCACCGCCGATACCGAAGCTTACGAATTCCAGCAGATCTATGGTCTGGAAACGGTGGTGATTCCGACGCATCGCCCGGCGGTCCGTAAGGACCATCAGGATCAGATCTATCGGACCGAGCAGGAAAAATTTCACGCTATCGTGGCCGATATCCGTCACCAGCATGAAGCGGGTCGCCCGATTCTGGTGGGGACCACCTCGATTGAAAACTCCGAGTTGCTGTCGGATCTGCTGAATCGTGAAAAGCTGGCACATCAGGTGCTCAACGCCAAGCAGCATGAGCGCGAAGCTGAGATCGTCGCTCAGGCCGGTAAGCCGGGGGTGATTACCATCGCCACCAACATGGCGGGTCGTGGTACCGATATTGTGCTGGGCGGCAATATCAGCAAAGACATTGATGCCATCCATGCCGATGAATCATTGTCGGCGGATGCCAAAGAGCAGAAGATCGCGGCACTGCGTGCCGAATGGCAGAAGACCCATGATGCCGTGATTGCAGCGGGTGGTCTGCATATCATTGGTTCGGAGCGCCATGAGTCGCGTCGTATCGACAACCAGCTGCGGGGTCGTGCGGGGCGTCAGGGCGATGCCGGTAGTTCGCGTTTCTTCCTGTCGCTGGATGACTCGCTACTGCGGATTTTTGCGGGTGATCGCATCAAGGCCATCATGGATCGCCTGAAGATGCCGGAAGGTGAACCGATTGAGCACGCTATCGTGACGCGTTCGCTGGAATCGGCACAGCGCAAGGTAGAAGGCCGTAACTTCGACATCCGCAAGCAGCTGCTCGAATACGACAACGTGGCCAATGATCAGCGTCGCGTCATCTACACCCAGCGTAACGAACTGCTGGAAACGGCCGAAATCAGTGCCACCATGACCGCGCTGCGCCACGGGCTGCTGGAAGAAGTGTTCCGCACGTATGTCCCGGCTGGGTCTATCGATGAACAGTGGGATCTGCCGGCGCTGGAGCATCTGCTCGAAGCCGAGTATCAGTTGCGTGTGCCGTTGGCCGAGATGGCCCAAGCCGACGACGCTCCGGATGACGAGGCTTTGCTGGCGCGCCTGATTGCCGCTGCTGATGAAGTCTATGCCGCCAAGGTGGCGCTGGTCGATGCCGAAGCCTTTGCCGGATTTGAGCGCAGTGTCATGTTGCAGAGCCTGGATTCGCACTGGCGCGAGCATTTGTCGGCGCTGGATCATCTGCGCCAGGGGATCCATCTGCGCGGCTATGCGCAGAAAGATCCGAAACAGGAATACAAGCGTGAAGCCTTCGAACTGTTCGACAGCCTGCTGAGCGCTGTACGCCGTGAAGTATCGCGCGTGCTGATGACCGTGCGTATCGGTACAGCAGAAGAGATCGATGCGGCCGCAGCCGCTGCCAATGCGTCTGCGCCGGAAAACCTGGATTATCAGCACGGTGAGCCGGGTGTGTTCGTGGATCAGGACGGCAATCCGTATGACCCGGAAACCATTAATCGTAATTCGCCCTGCCCCTGTGGTTCGGGTGAAAAGTTCAAGTATTGCCACGGGAGACTGATGTAATGCCTGTGAACTACCAGACCCCGGCGCCCGAGGCGCTGCATCCGGTTGCCGGTATCCGTTTGGGTGTGGCCGCGGCAGGAATCCGTAAGAAAGATCGCAAGGATCTGACCGTGATCGCGATTGATGCTGGCGCCAGCGTGGCCGGTGTGTTCACGCAGAACCGCTTCTGTGCCGCGCCCGTGCAGGTGTGCCGTGCGCATCTGGCCGAACACGGTAATGCCGATATCCGAGCCCTGGTCATCAATACGGGCATTGCCAATGCGGGTACGGGTGAATCGGGTATGGCCGCGTCGAATACGACGTGTGCTGAACTGGCGGCGTTGTTGCAGGTGGATGCCAGCCAGATTCTGCCGTTTTCTACGGGGGTGATTCTCGAGCCGTTGCCGGTTGATAGGCTGGTGGCCGGTCTGCCGGCTGCCTTGGCGGATCTGGCGCCGAATCACTGGCATGCCGCAGCGCATGCCATCATGACCACGGATACCATCGCCAAGGCCGCATCGCGCCAGCTGAGTATCAACGGCAAAAATGTCACGATCACCGGCATCTCCAAGGGCGCCGGGATGATCAAGCCGAACATGGCGACCATGCTCGGCTTCATGGGCACGGACGCGGGTATTGCACCAGCGCTGCTGGCCAAAACGCTGAAAGACATCGCCGATGAATCGTTTAATGCGATTACGGTGGATGGCGATACGTCGACCAACGATTCCTTTGTCGCCATCGCCACCGGTCAATCCGGCGTTCAGTTCAGCACCGGTCAGGAAGCCGGTTGGTCCGAGCTGTCCGCAGCACTGCTGGCGGTTGCCCAGGAGCTGGCGCAAGCCATCGTGCGTGATGGTGAAGGCGCCACCAAGTTCATGACCATCGCCGTCAGCGGCGGTCAAACACGCGAAGAGTGTCGTGCCGTGGGTTATGCCATCGGCCATTCGCCGCTGGTGAAGACCGCCTTCTTTGCCTCCGACCCCAATCTGGGCCGGATCCTGGCGGCTATCGGTTACGCGGGCATTGCCGATCTGGATGTCGATAACATTCGTGTCTGGCTGGCCAGTCAATCAGGTGAAACGCTGGTGGCAGAGCAGGGCGGCCGTGCGGCTGCCTATACGGAAGACCAGGGCGCTGCCATCATGGCCGACGCCGAGATCACCATCCGTATTGATCTGGCACGAGGCGCGGCACAGGCCACGGTGTGGACCTGCGATTTCTCCTACGACTACGTCAAGATCAACGCCGACTATCGTAGCTGAGATCGCTAGATCGTCACCGGCCCACGTATTACGAACGACCAACGCACTAAACAGCGAGCCTCTCATGTACACCATCGCGCCCAGTATTCTCTCCGCCGACTTTGCCCGTTTGGGTGAAGAGGTTCGTGACGTCATCGCTGCTGGTGCGGACTGGATTCACTTCGATGTGATGGACAACCATTACGTCCCCAATCTCACCATGGGGCCGATGTTCTGCGAAGCCATTCGCCCGCATACCCAGGCTCCGATTGATGTGCATCTGATGGTGTCGCCGGTCGACAGCCTGATTGAAGCCTTTGCCAAGGCCGGTGCCGACTGGATCAGTTTTCATCCGGAAGCCTCTGCCCATGTGGATCGCTCGTTGAGTCTGATACGTGCGCAGGGCTGCAAGGCCGGTCTGGTGTTGAATCCGGCAACGTCCATTGATGTGCTGGATTGGGTGATGGATCGTCTGGATATGGTGTTGCTGATGTCGGTGAACCCCGGCTTTGGCGGCCAATCCTTTATTCCGGCGACGCTCGACAAACTGAAAGCCGTGCGCGCCAAGCTGGATGCCTACACCGCACAGACGGGTCGGGCCATCAAGCTGGAAATCGACGGTGGCATCAAGATCGACAACATCGCTGAAGTCGCCCGTGCCGGTGCTGATACCTTTGTGGCGGGTTCTGCGATTTTCAACACGCCGGATTACGCGGCCACCATTGCCGCCATGCGTGCCGAGTTGGCCAAAGTGTAATTTCATAAAGACCGCAATGACTGTTTTAAACGACGCTTTGACCACCATTCGTAGCCTGACCATTGATCTGGATGGTACGCTGGTCGACACCATTGCTGATCTGCATCAGGCTTGCAACGCCATGCTCGGCGAGCTGGGTTTGCCGGATCGTTCGATTGAGGAGATTGGCCGTTTTGTCGGTCGTGGCACCCATACGCTGGTGCGTCGCTGCCTGACGGATGATGCCACCGGCGCCGTGCCGGATGACGCGCTGTTCGATCAGGGTCTCGAAGCCTATCTGCGTCATTACACCCACATCAATGGTCGCCATGCTCATGTGTACCCCGGCGTGCGTGAAGGCCTAGCGCTATTGCAGGCGGCGGGTTATCCCATGGCGGTGGTGACCAATAAGCCGGTTAAGTTTACATTGCCGCTGCTGCAGGCGACCGGCCTGGCACCGTATTTCAAAGTGGTGGTGGGCGGGGACTCGACGCCCCATAAAAAACCGGCGCCCGATCCCGTGATCTGTGCCTGTGTCGAGATGGATGTTTCCCTGACGCACAACCTTCATGTGGGTGATTCGGCCAATGACATCGAGTCGGCCAAAGCCGCCGGCTGTGCCGCGGCCGGCGTGACCTATGGTTATGCGGAAGGCTACCCGATCAAAGCCGAAGATTGCGATGTGCTGGTGGATAGCCTTGAGGCGTTAGCGCGTCTGTTGCCCTCGCGATCGCAAGGAGAAGCTGTATGACAACCACCTCGCACCATTTGCTGTGTGTGACGGACCCGGGCGCCGAAGCGGCCTTCCAGAAGCTGGCGGATGCGGGTTATAACCGCATTCCGGTGACGCTGGAAACTCTGGCTGATCTGGAAACCCCGCTCTCGCTGTATCTCAAACTGGCCAATGCACCCTATACCTTTCTGTTTGAATCGGTACAGGGGGGCGAACGTTTCGGGCGCTATTCCTTTATCGGGCTGCCGGCGCATACACGCTTGAGCATCTCCGGTCATGAGCTGACCCGTGTGCATAATGGTCAGGTTGTTGAAACCCGCACGGTGGTTGATCCGCTGACGGAAATTGCGGCCTATCAAAGCAGCTTCAACGTGCCGCACCAACCCGGTCTGCCGCGTTTCTGCGGTGGTCTGGTCGGTGTTTTCGGTTATGACACCGTCCGTTATATCGAGCCGCGTCTGAGTCAGGCTGCGCACCCCGATCCGTTGGGGACACCGGACATTCTGCTGATGCTGGTGGAAACGCTGGCGATTGTCGATAACCTCTCGGGCAAGCTGACGCTGGTGCATTATGCCGACCCGGCACAGCCGCATGCGTTTGCCACCGCGCGTGAATTGCTCGAAGGGCTGCAGCAGCGCCTGCATGCACCAGCCGTCGCACCGGAAGTCGGCCCGGCCCAGAGTGCGCCGCAGCCACCGGTATCCCTATTCGGTGAAGAAGCCTTCAAAGCCGCCGTGCTCAAGGCCAAGGATTACATCACCGAAGGCGATATCATGCAGGTGGTGCTGTCGCAGCGTATGACCAAGCCCTTCCATGCGCACCCGCTTTCGCTCTACCGGACGCTGCGTGCGTTAAATCCGTCGCCGTACATGTTCTATGTGGATGCCGGTGATTTCCACGTGGTCGGCTCTTCGCCGGAAATCCTGGTTCGTCTGGAAAACCAGGCCGCCGGTCAGCCGGCAAAAATTACCCTGCGCCCTATTGCCGGCACCCGGCCGCGTGGCGCCACGCCTGAAGCCGATGCGGCATTGGCAGCCGACCTCCTGGCGGATGAGAAGGAGTGCGCTGAGCACACGCAACTGCTCGATCTGGGCCGTAACGATGTGGGTCGCGTGGCGCGTACCGGCAGCGTTAAACTCACCGAACGCATGGTGATCGAACGTTATTCGCATGTGATGCACATCGTGTCGAACGTCGAGGGCGATCTGCAGCCGGATTTGAGCGCTATTGATGTCCTCAAAGCCAGCTTTCCGGCCGGCACCGTCTCCGGCGCACCGAAAGTGCGCGCCATGGAAATCATTGATGAGCTGGAGCCGGTCAAACGCGGTGTGTATGCCGGTTCAGTGGGCTATCTGGGGTTCAGTGGTGACATGGATCTGGCCATTGCTATTCGGACCGCCGTCATCAAAGACGGCATCCTGAATGTTCAGGCTGGTGCCGGCATCGTCGCCGATTCCAATCCGGATGCCGAATGGCAGGAAACCCAGAACAAGGCGCGCGCCGTCATTCGTGCGGCTGAGTTGGCCGAAGCCGGGCTGGTGCCAAAGATCGGTGTGGGCGCTTAATCGCTAGCGCTAGAAACAACAAGGGCTCGCCGCGGCGAGCCCTTGTCATTGGTGAGGCAGTGCCTGATTACTTGGCAGCCTTGCCAGCGGCCTTAACGGCAGCATTGGTCACCGTGTTCACACCGGCTTCAGTGGCGTCAGCAGCTTGCTTGGCCATCTTGTTCAGGTTGTCGAAAGCCGAGTTGGCAGCAGCAACAGCCTGCTTCACAGCAGCCATGGCAACGTCAGAACCAAACGGGGCGGCCGAGGCGGTCTTGTGGGCCAGATCCTGAGCAGCCTTGTTCAGCTCGCCGAACTTGCCCTGAAACAGCTTGTTCATTTCTTCGGCGGCACCGGTCGAGATCTCGTAAACGCTGCGCGAGTACGAAACGGCTTTTTCAACAGCCGGCTGGGCCAGTTGGGCTTGTACGGCAGCGGCTTCCTGCGGCGACTTCACCGACAGCAGGGTCTTCACGTTCTTGGCATTGTCGGCAAAAACTTCGCGAGCCGTGTGCAGGTTCAGAGCGGCCAGGCTTTCGGCGGTCGACAGGGCGGTCTGGGCAACCGACAGCAGCAGGTCGATGTTAGCCTTGTTCGAGGCGAAGATCTGGTCGAGGTTCAGGTTCTGGGTCATGGTCGTGCTCCTAAGTGGGGGTTTCTGTGGGGTTCAAAGCAAAAATCTTTCGCGGTACGGGTCAAAGAATACGTTTTGTGCACCGCAACAATTCACAGTATAGGGGCTAAATCCTCGAAGTCAAGGTCGGTTTGACTTTTTAAGTGGCGCGTTCTGGGCGAGAATGCTGGTTTTACGGCTTCAACCCGTTCAGAACGGGGCAAGGACCACTGCAATGCTGCTGATGATCGACAACTACGACAGCTTTACCTACAACCTCGTTCAGTATTTTGGTGAACTGGGCCAGGAGGTTAAAGTAATCCGCAACGACGCCATTACCGTGGAAGAGATTGGTCGCCTACAGCCTGAATACCTGGTCATTTCCCCGGGGCCATGTGCGCCCGCTCAGGCGGGTGTGTCGTTAGCAGCGATTAAAGAATATGCCGGCAAGATTCCGCTCCTCGGTGTCTGTCTGGGCCATCAGGCGATTGGCGAAGCCTTCGGCGGTAAGATCATTCATGCCAAACAGCTGATGCATGGCAAGACCTCGCCGGTCTTCCACAAAGATATCGGCATATTCCGTGGTCTGCCCAATCCCATTACCTGCACGCGCTATCACTCGCTGGCCATTGAGCGCGCCACGCTGCCGGATTGCCTGGAAATCACGGCAGAAACCGAAGACGGCGAAATCATGGGCGTGCGCCACAAAACGTTGCCGGTGGAAGGCGTGCAGTTCCATCCGGAATCCATTCTTACCGAGCAGGGCCATCGCATGCTGGATAACTTCCTGAAGGAACATAAGGGGGGCAAGGCATGACTACCGCCACCGTCTTTACGCCCAAAGAAGCCCTGCAGCGCCTGATTGAGCACCGCGAGATTTTTCATGAAGAAATGACCTCGCTGATGCGCCAGATCATGTCAGGGGAAGTCTCGCCCGTCATGATTGCCGGCATCCTCATCGGCTTGCGCGTCAAGAAAGAAAGCATTGAAGAAATCGCGGCGGCGGCGGCCGTCATGCGGGAGTTCGCCACTGGCGTCACGGTCAGCGATGCGGATAACCTGCTGGATATCGTGGGCACCGGCGGCGATGGTGCGCACACCTTTAATATTTCCACGACCGTGATGTTTGTGGCCGCCGCGGCCGGTGCACGCGTTGCTAAGCATGGCGGCCGCTCGGTCTCGAGTCAATCCGGTAGCGCCGACGCGCTGGAAGCGCTAGGCGCCAAACTGGATCTGTCACCGGTACAGGTTGCCGCATGCGTCGACCAGACGGGCATCGGTTTCATGTTTGCGCCCAACCATCACAGCGCCATGAAGCATGCCGCCCCGGTTCGTAAAGAGCTCGGCGTGCGCACGCTCTTCAATATTCTCGGCCCGCTCACCAACCCGGCCCATGCCGGTACCCAGCTACTGGGTGTCTTTCACCCGGATCTGGTCGGTATTCTGGTGCGTGTGCTGCAACGCCTGGGCAGCCGCCGTGCGCTCGTGGTGCATGGGCTGGATGGCCTCGATGAAGTGTCGCTGGCCGGCCCAACACTGATCGGCGAGCTGAAGGACGGCGAAGTTCACGAATATCAGATTGCCCCGGAAGACTTTGGTTTGTCGCGGGCGCCCATCAGCGCGCTGCAAGTGGCCAACCCGGTTGAATCGATTGCCCGTATGAAAGCCGTGCTCGGCAATGAGGCGGGCCCTTCGCTGGATATCGTGCTGTTGAATGCGGGCGCGGCGCTGTATGCGGCCGGCCGCGTCGATAGCATTGCCGCGGGCGTGGCTCAGGCACGAGAGGCCATCGCCTCTGGTGCGGCCCTAAATAAGCTCAATGAATTTGTCGCCTTTACCCATCAGTTTGCGCATCAGTAATCAAGAACACAGACCTATGACTCAAAAAAGCGACATCCTCGCCAAAATCATCACCACTAAAGAGGCGGAAGTGAAGGCCGGATATGCCCGGGCTTCGCTGGCCGAGATGGAAGCCTTGGCCAAGCAGCAGCCGGCACCCCGTGATTTTGTCGCGGCCATTCGAGCCAAGCTTGCCGCTAAGCAGCCGGCGGTGATTGCCGAAGTTAAAAAGGCCAGCCCGTCCAAAGGCGTCATCCGCGCAGACTTTGATCCGGCGGCGATTGCCGCCTCGTATGCCGCGCATGGCGCGGCGTGTCTGTCGGTGTTGACCGATGTCGATTACTTTCAGGGCGCCAATCAATACCTGCAAGCTGCCCGCGCCGCATGCGGCCTGCCGGTCATCCGCAAAGACTTCATCATTGACCGCTGGCAGATCGCCGAAGCCCGTGCCATTGGTGCGGATGCCGTTCTGCTCATCGTCGCCGCACTGACCGATGCGCAGCTACACGATCTGGAGGCTTATGCCTTCAGCCTGGGTCTCGCCGTGCTGGTTGAAGTGCACGATGGTGAAGAGCTCACGCGTGCGCTCACCCTCAAAACGCCGCTCATCGGCATTAACAACCGTAACCTGCGCACCTTCGAGGTGTCGCTCAATACAACGTTGGGTTTGAAAGACCGCATCCCGGCAGATCGTATCGTCGTGGCCGAGAGCGGCATCCTGGCGCCGGCTGATGTGCAGGTGTTACGTGATGCCGACGTCAATACCTTCCTGGTAGGCGAAGCCTTCATGCGTGCGCCAGAGCCGGGCGTCGAGCTGGCACGGTTGTTTGCTTGAAAAGGCGTGGGTTGCATTGACGATCAGTGCAAACCCTCTAGAATGAAAACATGGAAGCCCAAACTCAGCGCGAAGCAGAAATAATGAAGATGCTTGTGGATCTGTTTGCGAGTAAAAGCGCAGATCTGGTTAAGCATCGGGTGCTGCTATTCGGTTCTCGTGCACGGGGCAATGCAAAGCAACGGTCCGATTTTGATCTCGCGGTTGATGGGGATGAACCGCTCCCTATTGATAAATTCTACGAATTGGAAGATGCACTTGAGGCACTGCCAACGCTTTATAGCTTTGATTGGGTAGACCTTGCCAGTGCTAACAGCCGTTTTCGTGATGAAGTCCTCAAGTCTGCACAGATAATTTATCAGGGCTGAATAAACGAGTAGCCCGAAACCGCATGTCGCATACATACGATGCCAAAGATGCGCTCAAGGTTTACAAAGCTTAATGGCCTTGTGGCACCGCTTAAGGCGCTGTGTGGTGTCCTAGTCGCTTTATAGCGTCTAGATAGCGGTCGCAATAAAATCAACAAGTTGGTTCATCGCATGTAGTCGGTTAGGATCACTATTTGATCCTAACCGACTACATGCTTTGGTTGAACAGGCTGGGTATTATCTGGTCTTAAGCCCAGACGTCACATGACCCCGCCGCCGCTTGATCTGGATTTGTGGCTTCTGAAACAACCCAGATTAAAGCGTCTGGCTGAAGCCATGGGCTTGTCCAGAGGCCTTGAAGCATGGCTCATAGAAAAGGCTGTTTTTGATCGGGCACCCGGAACGGTAGCGAATGCTCCTGATGCCTAAAAACAACGAGGTGTTGCATTGTTGCAACAAAACAACACACTGGTACCAAATCTGTTGTATTTAAGTTGCTTTGCCCTGCGGGGTGTTCCACAATCCACTCAACCACTCATCCGATGAGAGGTTCCTGGTACCAGCGTAGCTGGTGCCATCAATCTTAAGAGGAGAATCTCTAATGCAAAAGAAAATCGTTGCTCTGGCAGTTGCCGGCCTGTCGACCGCTGCCTTCG
>CAYLWV010000006.1:0-8474 GCA_964387485.1 uncultured Dechloromonas sp.
AAAATGGCCATTTTACAAACCAAAGTACAAACCATCATTTCACTCGCCAAGCTGTATCAAAGCATGGGCGGTGGTTCGACTTATGGCGACAGGAATTACAGCCTGAAGGACCAAACCCTCATCGGGAAAGATCGTGAAACTACCGAAAATTAATATCAAGCAGGCACTGGCGCAGAAGCCAAAATTCACCACGGCCATATTTGCACTGGGCGGTATCGTGGCAATTGGCTATTTCTTACTGGGAATTTTCCGATTTACGGATAACGGCTTCGTGGTGCAGGTGGCTACCCCCCTGGCACCACGGGTAGCTGGCGTCGTCCAGGAGGTCTTGGTTAAAAATGGCCAGCATGTCAAAGCTGGTGACACGCTGGTGCAACTGGACCCGACCAACTACCAATACAGCTTCAGCGGTGCCCAGGCACAATATGAAAAGGCCAAGCTGTCGATTCAGGCACTGGAGAAGAAGATCGCTGTCTCGGAACACAGTCTGAAGGCAGCCCAGGCCAATCTGGACATTCTGAATACCCAGTACAAGGCCAAGAACCACCCGGACGTCAAAGCCGGTGTACCGCAGATTGATATGGCGGACCTGAAGAACAAGATCAAAGCCCAAAGTAATTCTGTCGATTCGATGAAAGTACAGATCGAGATCGACAAACTTCAGGTGCAGATGGAGCAACAATCCCTACTGGCCCTGCAGGCCATGATGTCCAGTGCCAAAACCGCGCTCGAGCACACGACGGTCGTCGCACCGACGGATGGCCATGTGGAAAACGTCTTCCTGGGGATTGGCAGTCATGTCTCCCCGGCTTCCGGTATGTTCACACTCGTAAATGAAGGCGAGACCTTTGTTCAGGCCAACTTTGAAGAAACAGAACTGACCGGTGTCAAAGCGGGTGATAAGGCCACGGTCTACCCGCGTACTTATTTCGGCAGAAAGAGCTTTACCGGTACGGTGGTTGCCGACCCATTCGGTGTATCGCGTCAAACAAATGTCCCGATGTCTGGCGCACCGTATGTGCAAACCGAGAACAAGTGGTTGCTGTTGCCTCAGCGATTGCCTGTGATTATCCGAATTACCGACATGGACCCGGATTACCCCTTGATTAACGGCATGAGTACCTATGTCCGTATACAGCGTCAGTAACCGCTTTCTCGACGCTTACGATCCCTTCTGGGTCTGCCGCCTGTTGTCATTAAAACTGGGCACGGTGGCAATCCTGCTCTTTCTGTGTAACGCCTTTCTCATGGCGCCACAGTCTCCGATGACATACATCCTGACCACGGCGATTGGCACGCTGGCCTCTGAAGTGATGCCCGCACCAACAACCGCCAGAAAAATCACCAATTTCATTCTGGTGGTATTCCTGCTGGCGACCTCGACCATGATCTTCGGGATGTTCTCCTATTTCAGATTCGGATTGTTTTTTGTAGTGGTGGCATTCACTTACCTGGTGCTCCGCTTCATGGCCGCCAACCCCAAGGTCGCCGCACTACCCACCATTATGATCTTGTGGGGCATTATGAACACGAGCAACGGCCCCACAACACTTAATGCGGTAAGCAATAACTATCTGTATTTTTTCGAGTTCGGCATGATGGGCGTACTGACCATCCTGTTCTTCCCGGATTTCACCCCCAAAGTGTTTGATAGTGCGTTTGTTCGTATTCTGGAATCCGACATCGCCAACGTGGGCAACCCGCATTACAGGAACAGTGAGCCAGGTGTGCTGTCTGCACTGTATGTCATTCGAAGCAAACTGCCCTTGCTCCCGGCAACCTACACCACGCTCTATGAAGCGGTGATTCAGTTTCAGAACGCGTTTATGAAACCGCACGGATTAAACGCCGAAGAACGGTTGCTGGCTCAATCGCTCCTCTCCGAGCTCAAAGACGCTGTTTGCAAAGAACAACCGTTCTCGCTGGAAACCGACAACGCAAACAGACTCCGAGCCTGTAACCCGCCAATTTACAACATGTTCGCCAAACTCGTGGCCGGCTACAACCCATGCAAAGCGTAGCCACCCGTACACGCACCAATCAGATCACCCTGCTGGTGGCCATCTCGTTTTTATTCTACGAGATGACTAACTGGCAGCAAGGTATCTGGGTCGTGATATCTACCACCGTCGTCGCAGGCCCCTTTAGTACTTTTCTCAGCTTTGAAAAGGGCAGAAATCGTTTTCTGGGCACGCTTGTCGGCTTGATCATCGCCTCCGGCGTGGAGTATTACCTCCGGTTCAACCCGGCGCAACTCCCCGTCGTGGCGGTGATCATTGCCTTCATTGCCGGATTCATGGCCACCCGATCTTACCTGTATTTCATTGTGATCATCACGACGTGTACATGTCTGGGCTATACCTACATGAACATGCCCTATACCTCGTTTGCACCGATGTCATTCGTCATCGACCGTGCAATGGGTGTATTTGTCGGTGTCCTGATTTTCTTCCTGATGCAGCGGTTTGTCTTTGGCACCCGTAACTCGAAACTAGAGCTGCTTGAAGAAAGTGTCGATACCCTAGGCAAGCTGCAGAAAACTCTGCAGGAATACAAAGACACTCCGACTTTGACAACCGCTTATAAATGCGCGGCCGATATCTTTGCCAACACCAAAGACATTAAAAACTATATCGGCACATCCAACCTGATCTTTGGCACCGCCACCAATCAAGAGTTACGCTATGCGAAGCAGGTAGTAATGCTCAACAACCGGGCCGTCAGACTACTGATTGATCAACCGACCGTGGTTGCAGACCGGATTGATCTGCTGTTGCGGGTGGTCACAACGAAACTGGATCGTTAATAAAGAGCAGATCAAAGCAAGCAAACCCATATACTTCGGTTTTCTCGAACAAATACAACGTCAAATACGTCTTTTATTAACTTTTAAAAAGTTTATATTTAGCTGAGTCTTGGCATACATCAAGAAAATGCCGATTGTTGTCACGAATGCTGTACATTCAATTTGCCGGCACCAACATATGATCCGCAAAACCATCTCTGCCCTGACGCTTAGCTTGACCTCTGCCGCTGCTCTTTGCGCGGGCCCTGTTTACATAGGCTTTGACGGCAGTTACGGACAAAAATATGACACGTCGGCCAAAGCGATTGAGCTCGGTGCCCGTATTGCCATCGACGAAATTAATGCCCGAGGGGGTGTCTTAAACGGAAGACCCCTGGAGTTAGTGACGAAAGACAATCAGGGGCTCACGATGCGTGGGCGCGACAACTATATCGCCCTGGCGGGCCAAGAGGACATGATAGCCGTTCTGGGTGGCAAGCATAGCCCGGTCATCGTGGAAACGATTAATGACGCTCAACAGATGAAAGTACCCTATATCAGCGTCTGGGGCTCGGCCAATCAGATCACAGATACCGTCCTTGTTGATAGCTACATGTATCGCCTATCGCTCAAGGACGAATGGGGGGTTGCGGCACTCCTTCAGCAAGCCGTTAAGTTGAGCCCCAACAATCGGAAAGTATGCGTCATACTGCCAAATACGCTTTGGGGACGTTCTGGAGAGCGTGTTTTGCGTGACAAAGCCTCTGTCCTACCGGCCACCCTGGTTTCTGTGAACTGGTACAACTGGGGCGACAAAGAATTTAGTCGTCAACTTGATGCATGCACCGCAAACAAAGCTTCAGTCATCGTGATGATCGCCAATGAGGCCGAAGGTGCCTTCATCATTAAAGAACTGGCTAACCGCCCGCAGAGCCAACGTCTTCCCGTGGTTGCCCATTGGGGGATTACAGGCGGTGCTTTTGCCACAATGACCGGCCAGGCAGCACTGAATAACGTTGACCTACGTGTGATTCAAACATTTTCTTTCGTCAATAATACCCGGCCGAGAGCTCAGGCTCTCGCTAAAAAAGCGATGGCGGCAGAGAATATTCAACGACCCGATGCCATTACAAGCCCTGTAGGTGTCGCACAAGCCTACGATATGGTTTATTTATTAGCGAGTGCGGTGAACCAAGCACAATCCACCCAAGGGGCTGCCATCCGTAACGCGCTTGAAAAACTGCCGACTCACGAAGGCGCGATTAAGCGTTATGCGCCACCATTTACACAAAGCAACCATGATGCGCTGGATAGCCGGCAAGTACTATTTGCGCGAATTAAACCCGACGGTAGCATTACACCGATCCGCTAGGGGCCTTGAATGTCCGGTTCTATCCGCTCCCAGATCCAGAATCAGTTCAGCAAAATCGTTACGCGGTATGCGATTCTCACCGCTGGAGTTTTACTTTTAATTATCAGTACGTTTGTGCTGTACCTGACACAACGAAATCTTTTAGCGCAAAGTGACCTTGTCCGGGCCCAACTTAAGACGGAAATCTCGGCAACACTGACACAAGCAGACACGCTCATCCATTCGCCCATACTCTGGACGGGTTTGATGGATAGTTTTAGTCACCAATCTGTCCTCAACCCCCTGTTTCAGCAGTTAAACCGGATGCACGGTACGAGTTTTGTGCTACTCGATTACAAGGGGCGCGTTTCAATCGGTGCACCCGACATTGATGCTGAGTCACTCACTATTGCACAAACAGCTTTGGGCAGCGTGCCCAAAGACGGGATTTCAGTAAAGCTCAGAACAACAACTGATTCTGAAGATCTTTTGTTGATGCTGCTGCCGGTGATGTCACCGCTCAGCGATGAACCCATCGGCTATCTGCTCAGCCAATTTTCAGTCACGGCGTCATTGCAGAAATCAAGCATCAGCTTTCCATTGCACTTTGCGTTTAACCTGGCACCGGAGTTCCCGGATGAAGCCTGGTGGATGTTAAGTGAACAGTACAATGACACGATTGATGTTGGCGGCTATCGTTTCGCTTACGATACCCGATATGCCAGCAGCCTGTTGCCGGATCTTTCAGTACTGATTGCGCTGCTGGCTTTAATGGCTCTATTCAGTTATTTATTCTTAAAAAGAACGGAGCAGTGGCTACGCAGCTTTTCCATCGAGCTAACGGAACAGCTTGATCAATTGGTTGATTATGCACGCATGATCTTCTCCGGCAAGCGTCCAAAAATTCAGATTGATACAGTGCAGAACGATGCGTCTGGGTTTGAAACGGCCCGTAATGACGAAGTGTATACCGTGGTAAAAACGCTTGAATCGCTACTGGCTGATCAGGCGTCATCCCAGGAAAAACTACGCAAGATGGCCTATGAGGATGCCTTGACCGGGCTGCCTGTGTATGCACGTTTTGTAGAAGATCTGAGCCTACGCCTCAGCGAACCAGGCTCATCAGCACGACCATTGACGTTGATCACGTTTGACATTAACAAACTCAAACACGTTAACGATATTTACGGCTACAACGTCGGAGACCGTACTGTACGACAGGCCGCGTCTTTACTTGAATCTGCCTTACCGCAACCACATCTTTTGTCGCGCCGTTCAGGTGATGAATTTGTTGCCTGGGTTGAAATGGACGAAAACCAGCTACCTGGATTCACTGCGAAAGTCGCGCGTTTCAATGTTGAGCACCAGAACGGTGCGATTCCTGTCTCACTCACAATGGGCGTTGCGCGCTACCCTGATGACGCAAACAATCTCAGCGATTTGATATTTTGCTCTGAATATGCCCATCGTGAAGCAAAGCGCCGAGCACGACAATCATTCGTTATTTTTGACCAACAACTCGGCCTGACAGTTCTTCGCAATAAACAAATTGAAGAGCGTATTTCAAAGGCTCTGCGTGATTGCACGATCAAGCCGTTTTATCAGCCAGAGGTCAATATGTTAACTGGCCAGATTACTGGTTTTGAGGCACTGGCCAGGTGGTTTGACCCGGAACTTGGCTGGATTTCTCCCGCTGAGTTTCTGCCGATTATTGAAAATTTGCGCATATCGACCGAACTGACGCAATGTATATTAAGTGCGGTACATCAGGATGCTGACCTGATCCGCCAACGCTTTCCCCATGCCAAAATCGCATTTAATGCATCACCTGCCGACTTTCATGACAATCACCTACTCGATGTCCTTGAGGCTTATGCAGGTCGACAACCCAATGGGCTTGCCAGCATTGAACTTGAACTCACCGAGCAGGATATCGTCGATCTTGATATCGACATGGTCACCAAGCTTGATCGACTCATCAAATCAGGGGTCCATGTTGCCATTGATGACTTTGGGACGCGGTATTCTTCGCTTTCTCGCCTCACGGCATTTCCGCTGCATCGATTAAAGATTGACGGCTCTTTTGTTACCAATATTACCGACAGCAAAGGTGAAGCAATAGTGCGCCTGATTATTAGTCTGGCAAACGCTTTAGGGCTCGACCTGACTGCCGAAGGCGTCGAATCCTTTGAACAACGCAACCTGCTTATTGAGTATGGCTGCATACATGCACAGGGCTGGTTGTACCGTGAAGCAATCCCATTAACAGATATATTGCATTTACCTCCAGTTCTTGAGCCGCGGGAGCAGATACCGTGAATTGGCGTTTGCTGACATTCACATGTTTGTTTCTTAGCCCGCTCTCCGCGCAGGCGGTTTGTTATGGTGATCAATCGCGTGCAACTAATCCGCTGGTTTTTAGCCCCGTACCGCAATTCCCTGCCCCAACCCTATTCGCACGCTGGGCCCCTGTGCTTGAAGCAGTTGGCAGATCGTCGGGACAATGTTTTGAACTTATTATTAAGCCATCAATCCCCGAGTTTGAGCGATACATGCTGAGCGGAACCCCGTCATTGGCATACGCCAACCCCTACCATGCGGTCATGGCTTATAAAGCCAAAAGGTACCAACCACTGCTGGCTGACGGGTCAACGCTCTTAACCGGCATACTGGTCGCCAAAGTCGATGGCGCCATCAAGCAGTTAGCCGATTTACAGAACAAACGGGTTGATTTTCCAGCACCAAATGCTTTCGCAGCATCGTTACTCCTGCGTGCACACCTCGTGCTTAACAAGATCACCATTCACCCGAATTACGTCAAAACTCATAGCAATGTCTATCGCGGGGTATTGATCGGTGATGCATCGGCTGGAGGCGGTGTGAACAAAACCTTAGAAGCGGAACCTGAGGATATCCGACAGAAACTACGGATCATTTATGAAACACCTGGTTATCGCTCACATCCTATAATCACTCACCCAATGGTATCTCAGGCCGTTAGAGGGCAAATTTTCCAAGGCTTTGCCGACCTCGAAAAGACAGAACAGGGCCGCGATTTACTGGCCGGGGTTCAAATCAACCAACCTATTTCGGTCACATATCAGAAGGATTACCGCCCTTTGGAGAAACTGAACCTGGACAAACTGGTCGTGTTGGATGAATATACCTGAACCATCTTCCCAGCTATCCCACACTGGCATACGACATCATTGGTCTTTTATTCGTGTCGGTTTGTGGGCATCCTTAGCCACTTTGTTCGCCTTGCTCATTGTCGGGATCTGGTCTTATCAACAGACCAATCAACTCGTACACCAGGCGCAAGAGCGGACGGGCACAGCGCTAGCCAATGGCCTGGCAAGTGCCGTGGAAGAAAATCTGATTATTCGCAATTTCGCACAGCTCGAGGTGCAACTTCTTCAATTCATGGCCAATGAACAGTTGCAAGCGGCTGTAGTCACTGACGCTCAGGGCGTTATACTTTCAGAGGTACACCGCGACCCTGCAACGGGTAACGCTCAAGTTATCTATAGCAATTCCGGGAAAACCTTGCCGGGTCTCAAATCAACACGCACGCTAGACACCAATACGCTTGAAATAGTGCAGCCATCCGGCAGCACATCTAACGTCGGCTGGATCAAATTACAGATCACTATCACATCAGACACTGCCCTGCTCGAGGGCATTCATCAGCAGCTTTCTTTAATCCTAGGGCTGAGCGCCATAATAATGCTTGTTATTGTGGGCTTCAGCTTACGAAATACCTATAGCCGGGTTAGAACAAGTCAAAATGAAATGGAAGCCCTCAACGATTCACTGCACACGGCTGCCTTCTTCGATGCGTTAACGCAACTACCCAATCGCCACTTATTAAAAGACCGACTGCAGCAAGCACTCGCCCTTGCAGCACGTTCACATAATCAAGTTGCTATCTGCTACCTGGATCTCGATGGCTTTAAAGCAATCAACGATAACTATGGCCATCAGGCCGGTGACACACTTCTCATCGAGGTCGCTAAACGCCTCACACTATCATTGCGTCAACACGACACCGTCGCCAGAGTTGGCGGTGATGAGTTTGTTTTGCTGATTACAGAACTCCATGCGCCGGCAGATTGTCACGTGCTTTTAGACAGATTATTGATCGACCTGACGCAGCCTATCGACATTGGAGACGGGCATTGGGTGACATTAACCGCCAGCATTGGCGTCTCGTTGTCGCATACACATGGTGTAGACCCCACAACGCTGCTCCTGCTTGCCGACCAAGCGATGTACAAGTCAAAAACGAATGGCAAAAACCAGTGGCAGGTTTACACCAAACCACTTCAGGATAACGCC
>CAYLWV010000006.1:8574-12122 GCA_964387485.1 uncultured Dechloromonas sp.
CTTCTAAAGAAGCAATTGGTATCTACTTCACTCGGCCCTTAATCACACGAAAAACTTCAGAGTCCTCTCCGTGGTCAAGAATAAGGCGTTTGACACGATCCTGCCATAGCTGACTAAAGAGCGAAGCTTCGTCAGGATCTGCCTCACCACTTAAATTTCGCAACATGATCTGTCGCATATCACGTGACACTGGAATTTTGGATAAATCAACCGAAACATCAACATGCTGCAAGCGTTCTCGGTGAATGATGCGTATTTGAAAGTCTCCTGCCACACCAAACCGCATCAAACCATTTCTAAAGAAGATACCGGCAAGCCCTTTAAATCCATCTTCCGCTGCGGCGCCAGTTAATAACTGAACAACATTGGCGATAACCCCCGTTACACCGACATCGCGGTTCTCAGAAATTTCTACCCTCACACCACCACGAGTTGGCAGCTCTTCGTCATATAGTGTTTTTAGTGCTAAACGCGTCATCCAAAACGCTGAAGCTACTGTTGGGCACGAATGTCCGGCGAGCTTTACCGCATCCAGGTAACGATATTCAATAATGCCAGCTTCTACAGCACCTAAAAATCCAGCAAGCGGATCATAGACCCTAACTTCAGGTATCAGGTCATAGAAGTCCGGATATTTCATTATTCTCGACCTTTCTTGAAATCAATGACCATCAGCCCCTCTTGGTTTTCAGATATTGGAACATGCTCTTTGAGCCAAACTGAATAACGAACGCACGAAACTGCACGAGCGGCGCACTTTCAAGGCCATATCCATTTCACGGAAACCTGCCGAGTGCGCCATTGGCCAGAATTGCTGGTATTTGTGCGTTTTTAGATATCCGCTCAAAATTCATTGTTTACTAAGCTTTGAAGTCAATAACAACGCCCTCTGGCCCTTTACTCACATTCAACCCCTGTAATAACAGTACGTTTTGGTCAAGCAAGTATCGTGGCTGTCTAACGAACTTGAAATACCTACTTGGGTGTAAATGATGGGAAATCGTGAGGATGTCTTTAATCAAGTGATGACTATTTTTCTTATTTGCTTGATCTACCCTATTACCCCATTTGAGGTATTTCAAGTGGAACGGATATATCGGAAAATTTTCCAACATGTAAATCGAATAATTTTAGATCTTGCATTGAGACATAACTATGACGATCCAACTCATCTGCCCAGCCGGGAACCTTCCCGCGCTAAAAGTTGCCATAGATAACGGTGCAGACGGCGTCTACATTGGCTTCAAAAATTCGACTAATGCTAGGGCCTTTCCAGGGTTGAATTTTGATTTAGCAACAGCAAAGACTGGTATTGACTATGCGCACCGCATGAACAAAAAGGTATTGCTTGCGCTTAATACCTTTCCTCAAGGAAACCGATGGACGGAATGGACCCAGGCTGTTGATCAAGCAGCGACACTAGGAGTCGACGCAGTCATTCTTGCTGATACCGGATTACTCAAATACGCAAGCCAAACTCATCCTGAATTGCGCCTTCACTTATCAGTCCAGGGATCCGCAACCAACTACGAAGCCATCAACTTTTACCGTGATCACTTCGGTATTCAACGCGCGGTATTGCCAAGGGTTCTCTCTCTTCAACAAGTCGATAACTTAGTAAAAAACACCGATGTCGAGATCGAGCTCTTCGGTTACGGTGGACTGTGCGTCATGGTTGAGGGTCGATGCATTCTTTCGTCATATGTAACAGGAGAGTCTCCTAATACTGCCGGCGTATGCTCTCCGGCAAAGGCAGTACGCTGGCAAACAACACCAACCGGCCTTGAATCCAGATTGGGCGAAATTCTTCTCGACCGCTATGGTGCCGATGAAAAAACTGGCTATCCCACCTTATGTAAGGGGCGCTTTTCTGTTGGTGAGGAAACTTACTACGCTCTCGAAGAGCCAACCAGCCTGAACACTATTGAACTACTTCCGCAAATGTTAAAAATGGGGATCGCTGCAGTCAAAATTGAGGGGCGGCAACGTAGTCCGGCATATGTTGAACAAGTCACTCGTGCATGGAGATACGCAATTGATGACGCAATGGCAAATCGAGAGAGTTTCAGAGTAAGACCTGAAGCAATGGCTCAGCTGGAAAAACTATCCGAGGGGCAGCAACATACGCTCGGCGCCTATTATCGTTCCTGGAAATAGTCTATGAAATTGTCACTAGGACCTATCCTAACTTATTGGCGTCAAGACGATGTCCGCCGGTTCTACGAAGAATCACTCGATTGGCCTATCGATATTTATTACGTAGGGGAGGTTGTCTGCTCACGCCGACACGAAATGCGTTTAGATGACTGGATCGACGTTGCAGCCATGCTTGGATCAGAAGGTCGTGAAGTCGTTTTGTCGACACAAGCGCTTCTTGAATCAGAGTCTGATTTAAAGCGTTTGCGTCATCTTACAGATAACGGGATATTCAGCATCGAGGCCAATGACATGGGTGCTGTCCGTTTAAGCCAAGGCCGTCCTTTTGTTGCAGGCAGCCATCTCAACATCTACAACACACAAACATTGGATCTCCTAACGAATCTTGGTGCGTTCCGTTGGTCACCACAAGTCGAGCTATCCGGTCATCAGATTCAAGATTTGATGATTCATAAGAAGTCTTCGATAGAGACAGAAATATTCGCTTATGGACGCCTTCCACTCGCGCTATCTTCACGTTGCTTTACTGCTCGTCATTATGATCTGCCAAAAGATGATTGTCAGTTCAAATGCCTTGAGCACCCAACAGGACTCTTATTACGCTCACGTGAGAACGAGCCATTCCTCACTTTGAACGGAATACAGACTCAATCAGCCAGTGTGCACTGTCTAGTAGACGAAATCAACGACTTGAAATCAATGGGTATCGATATCCTTCGAATTAGCCCACAACCATTAAGCACTGGAAGCATCATAGAGACATATCGAGATCTACTCGATCTGAAAATCGATACAGCAACTGCGAATCAGCGCCTTAAAACTTACGCTATTGATAACCACTGCAATGGCTACTGGCATGCAAAACCTGGCATTTATCACCACGAACCGAACACAAAATGACGCAAGCGACCAAATTCCAGCACATTGCAGCAAGTTTTATCTCTAAGCTACCTATGTGGCCACCATCGCTAGTGCTGGGGAAAATTCTCAATCAGGCACTACATCCTCTTATTGTAGATAGATCATTGCTATCTTTAGACGGCAAACACATTGCCATAATCATTGAGGATCTCGGACTGTATCTA
This sequence comes from uncultured Dechloromonas sp., assembly GCA_964387485.1. GTDB lineage: Bacteria > Pseudomonadota > Gammaproteobacteria > Burkholderiales > Rhodocyclaceae > Fluviibacter. Next base: position 11,817 of record CAYLWV010000006.1, read on the forward strand.
AGTTTCACCCTATGCCGGGATAAATTCATACCAATATCACGAAAAAGTGAAAGTGATCTAACACTTCGCTCAACGCTGTCTGATTTCTACCTACTAGCAACACGCCAGGAAGACCCTGACACCTTGTTTTTCAATCGAAGGCTTGTCATCGAAGGAGAGACCGAGCTCGGTCTTATTGCCAAAAACGCCCTGGATAGTCTAGAAATTCCCAAACCCCTGTTGGCCTTATACAAAGCACAAAAAAAACTCGATGCCTTTAAAAACCTCGCGCAAAACCAAAAGACACTTGTTTAACTGCTCAGTTGT
>CAYLWV010000006.1:12222-37090 GCA_964387485.1 uncultured Dechloromonas sp.
ATTACAGCTTTGCGTCCTTTGTTGGTTCGTTAAATTCATCTAGATTCCAGTCACCGTGCTCATACCAATCATCTCCGAGCAACTCAGCTGGGTGCTGTGTGCGACCGGAACCATTTCCGCACCTAAGATCTTCGACTGAACAATACTTATCGCAACCCCAGCAAATTCGTTCTGGGTGCTTCGGATGAAGTGGAAATTTTTTTGCCATTTGTGTTCATGTTCTCAATATCAAGAGCGTAATGAAATACACACTTGTAGGTAACCACTCTTTTGGAGGGTAGATTTAGATCTGTAAGTGCAAAAAATCCAGGACATTAAGACATGATCGCAAAAATAAGGCTTAACAAGACACAGACCACAATAAGCCAAGCCAGCATAATGATTCGCCAGAATCTTGGAGCCCATCTCAACCCCATAAATACATCAATCACACACCAGCCCTTAATAGCTGCCAACAGAAATAGAAAGCCAACAAGTATTGGACCAAGCGATTGCTTTGGTTGCCATTCGGCAATGCCATAACTAATCCCACTGACAATCATTAAAAAAAGCCAAGCAAGGTTTAACGACGAAAGCAATTGGTTCATCGCATCAAATAGATCAAGGGAAACAACACAATCCACAACAGGTCAACCATGTGCCAGAAAGCCCCACCAGTCTCTAGTCCGTGCAGCCGATCTGGATCACACGTCCCGGCACGATTATGAATGGTCAATATTGCCAATATGATGATTGCTGCAAGAACATGTAGAAAGTGAAACCCCGTTAAGGTGAAATAAAATGTGAAAAAGCGGTTGGTATCCATATCAATACCAAGCGCAAACAGGTCGCTATATTCTCTGGACTTTAATATTAAAAAAGCCAAGCCACAGGCTTGTGCCGCAATCAACCATCGTAAACCAACCTGCCGAATGCCATCGCGCATTGCATGAACACCATGAACAACACACCAGCTACCACCAATGAGCAACAAAGTATTTAACAAACCCTTACTGCGATCAAGCATTAGCTGAGCGGTATTGAACAGTTCAGGATCTTTGCTGCGCATGATTGCATAAGCACCGAACAGAAGAACAAACGTGGTCAATTCGAGAAGAATAATGAACCAGATTGCCAAATCTCCAGGCAGATGCCTCTCGTCTACGTGAATTTCGCTTTCCACAATCAAAAATTCAACGCTCAGCCTCATGAAACCAAGCCAATTTGTCATGCAGCGAGACAACATCCCCAACAATCACCAACGAAGGAGGCTTTAAAGCAGCTGCCTTGACTAATCTGTCGATTGTTCCAAGAGTGCCAATGCATGTTTTTTGAGCAGCCGTCGTACCCTCTTCGACTACAGCGACGGGGTGGTTTGACGGTAATCCATGCGCAATGAATTGCTCGCAAATAGTGGGTAATGCCTCAAGACCCATATAAATAACAACTGTGTGCGAAGGGCGTACTAGAGCCGGCCAGTCCAAATCGCTGGTGCCATTTTTGAGGTGCCCAGTCACAAACGTAACCGCATGTGCATAATCACGATGAGTCAGCGGAATTCCGGCGTAACATGAAATCCCGTTTGCTGCTGATATTCCCGGAACAATCTCGAACGGAATCCCATAGTTTTTAAGAGTTTCGACTTCTTCACCACCTCGGCCGAATATAAAAGGATCCCCACCCTTCAAACGAATGACCTTCTTACCCAGACGCGCAAAGCGAACAAGAGTCGCATTGATCTCGCTCTGGGGAAGTGTGTGTCGATTGCTCTGCTTACCCACATAGACTAACTCAGCATCGGGGTTCACCATTCCTACAATGCCTTGCGACACTAAGTTGTCATACAAAACCACATCTGCCTGCTGTAACAAGCGTTGCGCTTTTACAGTAAGCAACTCCGGGTCTCCCGGCCCTGCTCCAACGAGATAAACATTGCCAACAAGCTCGGAAAATTCGGAATTAGGCACTAATAATTTTTTTGACATCGATTTAATTGGTCAATTACAGTCGATAAGAATTGGATAGTACCCTGCAGTCTATAGGGAAAAAATAGATAAAGAATTGATCTAGATCAAGGCATTAAGGTTTCCTTAGGAGCATGCTAGTCCACATAGGCGATTTGCCGAATAACTCAGTCTATCTTTGTGGAGAGCGTAACGTGAAAATTATCAAACCAAACTTGATCCGAGCCTTGGCTGTTTCAACATTGACTTTGGCAATCGCGGGCGCTTACGCCCAAACCAAAGTTAACGATCCTGATGTCCAATATCAGTCCGCAAGCTCTCCGCTTGGCTCGACCGAGATGCATCAGAACATTAATCCTAAAGCACCCAAAATGACTGTTGGGGAATTTGAAGAAGCCCGCAAGATTTATTTTGAGCGCTGTGCTGGTTGTCACGGCGTGCTGCGCAAGGGCGCAACAGGTAAGCCGCTAACCACGGATAAGACGCTTACTAATGGAACCGAGTATCTCAAAACCTTCATCACCTACGGTTCGCCGGCCGGTATGCCGAACTTTGGTACCGGTGGTGAGCTAACGCCCGCCCAGATCGATCTGATGGCGCGCTACATCCAGCAGGAACCGCCAACCCCGCCGGAATTCAGCATGAAGGACATGGAAAACACTTGGAAGGTGGTCGTTCCTGTCGATCAGCGCCCGAAGAAGAAGATGAACAACTACAACATCGAGAACATCTTCTCGGTCACCCTGCGTGATTCGGGCGAAATTGCCCTCATCGACGGTGACAGCAAGCAGATCATCACAATCATCCCGACCGGCTACGCCGTTCATATTTCGCGTATTTCGGCTTCCGGTCGTTATCTGTACGTGATCGGCCGCGACGGTAAGATCAACCTGATTGACCTGTGGATGGCCAAGCCGGACACCGTTGCCGAAATCCGCATGGGTCTGGAAGCACGCTCGGTTGAAACCTCTAAGTACAAGGGCTATGAAGATAAGTACGCCGTTGCTGGTTCCTACTGGCCACCGCAGTACGTAATCATGGACGGCCCAACGCTGAAGCCACTTAAAATCGTTTCGACCCGTGGCATGACCGTGGATCCGCAGGAATACCACCCGGAACCGCGCGTCGCTTCGATCGTTGCCTCGCACTACCATCCGGAGTTCATCGTCAACTCCAAGGAAACCGGCAAGATCAGCATGGTCAACTACTCGGATCTGAACAATCTGAAGTCGACAACGATTGATTCAGCACGCTTCCTGCACGATGGTGGCTTCGATTCGACCGGCCGTTACTTCATGGTAGCCGCCAATGCTTCTAACAAGATTGCTGTGGTCGACACCAAGGAAGACAAGCTTGTTGCGCTGATTGACGTCAGCAAGACGCCGCACCCGGGTCGTGGTTCTAACTTTGTTGATCCGAAGTATGGTCCCGTTTGGGCAACCGGTCACTTGGGTGACGAGGCCATTTCGCTGATCGGCACCGATCCGGTCAATAAAAAGAAAAATGCCTGGAAGGTTGTACGGACGCTGAAAGGCCAAGGTGGTGGTTCGCTTTTCATCAAGTCACACCCGAAGTCGAACAACCTCTGGATTGATACGACCCTGAACCCGGATGCCAAGATCAGCCAGTCGGTCGCAGTGTTTGACATCCGTAATCTGGACAAAGGGTATGAAGTGTTGCCGATCGGCGAATGGTCCGGCATCAAGGATGGCGGTGCTATGCGTATCGTTCAGCCTGAGTACAATAAAAAGGGTGACGAAGTCTGGTTCTCCGTCTGGAGCGCCAAAGATAAGGCATCGGCGATTGTTGTCGTGGACGACAAAACCCGTAAACTCAAGGCTGTGATCAAGGATCCGAAGCTAATTACGCCGACCGGCAAGTTCAATGTGTACAACACCCAACACGACATCTACTAAAACTCTGGAGCAAACCATGAAAGCAATCGCAAGCGTATTAGCAATCAGCCTGGCCGCAATTGGGGTTCCGACCGCCAGCGCAGCCGATGCTGCGGGGTTGTCCCAGAAAGCCGGTTGTATGGCCTGCCACAGCATTGACAAAAAGTTGCTCGGCCCGTCTTTCAAGGATATTGCCGCCAAGTACAAGGGCAAAGATGCCGAAGCCATGCTAATCAAGAAGGTCAAGGAAGGTGGCGCGGGTGTCTGGGGTCAGGTTCCGATGCCACCGAATGGCAATAAACTCAGCGATGGCGAATACAAAACTGTCGTAAGCTGGATCCTTACCCAATAAGAGTTTATGAATCTTCAAGGATTTTTATCTCTAGCGCGGGGCTTCGGCCCCGTTCTTTTCTTGTGCTTCGCGGTTTCACCGCCCGCCGAGGCAGATACGGCGAAGCCCATTCCTTCGGCGGACCGGCAAGCCGAATTAATACGCCTAGTCAGAGATGATTGCGGCTCCTGCCACGGCCTAACTTTAAAGGGTGGCTTGGGCACGCCGCTGACGCCTGACGCCATCGGCAGCAAACCGGATATGCTGTTGCGCGAAACGATCCTGCGCGGTCGCACCGGGACGGCCATGCCGGGATGGTCGGACTTCATGAATGAATCCGAAGCGCAGTGGATCGTCGACCAATTGAAGACAGGATTTCCCAATGCTCGCTAGAAATACGCTTGCTTTAATCGCTCTCTGCCTTCTCACCGCATGTGCAAACCCACTTAAGGGAACGGGAAATCTGGGGGTTGTCATTGAGCGTAATATTGGCAGTATACAAATCGTGCAAACCAGCCAACGCGAAAGCATTTCCACGGTGACCGGCCTGGGCGATCTGTCGCATGCCTCAGTGGTCTTCAGTCGCGATGGCCGCTACGCCTATGTATTTGGGCGCGATGGCGGTCTGAGTAAAGTTGATCTGCTCACCGACCGTATCGACCAGCAGATTATTCAGGCGGGCAACAGTATCGGCGGCGCCATTTCGCAGGACGGCCGCTATGTGGCCGCTCAAAACTACACCCCGGGCGGGGTCAAGATATTCGACGCCAACACACTTAAACTCGTCCACGATATCCCTGCGACCAACCGGCACGGCGAGAACTCCAAGGTAGTCGGCCTAGCGGACGCACCTGGTCATAAATTTGTCTTCAGCCTGTTTGAAGGCGGCGAGATCTGGGTAGTGGATATCACGGATATCAAGAACCCGAAGATCGACAAATACCCGGCCGGCAAGCAACCCTACGATGGGCTCATCACACCCGACGGGCGCTACTATCTGGCCGGGCTTTTCGGGGAAGATGGCCTTGCCATGCTGGATCTCTGGCATCCGGAAAAAGGGACACAACGCATCCTGAAGAACTATGGCCGCGGCGAACAGAAGCTGCCGGTTTATAAAATGCCGCATTTACGCGGTTGGGCCATTGCCGCCGGGGAAGCCTATTTCCCAGCCATCGGTCGCCATGAATTGCTGGTTGCGGACACCCGGCAATGGAAAGAAACTGGCAGAGTCTCGCTTGCCGGGCAACCCGTTTTTGCCATCGCCCGACCGGATGCGCGACAGATCTGGGTAACGTTTGCTTTCCCGGACAACGGCACTGTTCAGGTGGTTGATACGGAATCAAAACGCGTAATTAAGACGCTGCAGCCGGGTAAGGCCATTTTGCATCTGGAATTCACGCCGCGCGGCGAGAACGTCTGGCTCTCCTCGCGCGACGAGAATAAGATCATTATTTACGACACACAGACCTTTGATGTGTTGAAAACGCTTCCAGCCTCGGCACCGAGCGGGATATTCTTTACGCACCGGGCAACAAAAATCGGTTTCTGACATGCATCGATTGGGCTTGATGGAACAACGGCTGATTAATGAATTTCAACATGATTTCCCGTGTGTTGAACGCCCCTATGAAGTCATTGGCGCCAAACTCGGGCTCAGCGAATCTATGGTCCTGAATCAGCTGACTAAACTGAAGAACGCAGGGATCATCAGCCGTATCGGCCCGGTCTTCGCTCCCGGCCGGATTGGCTGCAGCACACTGGCCGCACTGGCTGTCCCCCCCGCTCGTTTGGCCGAAACCGCGGACTGGATCAGCGCACTCGACGAAACCAATCACAATTACGAACGTGAAGACACATTCAACCTGTGGTTTGTGATTACGGCGGCTGATCAAGCACATCTGACCGAGACGATTCGCCATATAGAACAGCACTACCCTTTTCCACTGCTGGAACTGCCGTTACTTGAACAGTTTCATATTGACCTGGGCTTCGACCTCTCCGGCACCGCTCGCGATAGCAAAAACGTTCGCGCCGCCCCCCCGGCCCACACCAGCCCAAAGCCGCTGGTCCTGAAGCCACTCCAGCACGAACTGGTTAGCAAACTGCAATCCGGCATCCCTTTTGTTGCAGCACCCTACGCCGAACTGTGGCCCGACGACCCGAAAAATACGAAATTGGCGCTGGATCAGATCAGGAGCTGGAAAGAGAACGGCGTGATCAAGCGTTTTGGCATCGTCGTTCGCCATCATGAACTGGGCTATAGGGAAAACGCCATGGTGGTCTGGGACATCCCGGACGAGTCGATCAAGGATCTGGCCATGCGCGTGGCACAAATGCCTGCCGTCACGCTCTGCTACCGGCGACCACGGCAAATGCCGCACTGGCCCTACAATCTATTCTGTATGATTCATGGCAAAGACCGAGCCATCGTTCAAGACACCATCACCGATATTTGCAGAGAGACTGGTCTGAAGGCCTACCCCATGAAGATTCTCTTCAGCAAACGTCGATTCAAACAGCAAGGAGCCCGCTATGTCGCCGCTTGACGAGATCGACCGCGCCATCATCAATCAGCTGCAGGGGGGCTTCCCAATCAGCGCCCGCCCCTATGCCGAATCCGCGGCGCAGCTCGGCCTGAGCGAGGCTGACCTGTTGGCTCGGATCGAGCGTCTGATCGAGACCAACGTGGCCACGCGCTTCGGTCCCATGTATCAAATCGAAAAGCTGGGCGGCGCCTTTACCCTGGCCGCGATGAGCATTCCGGCAGAACAGTTTGATCGCGTCGCCGCGCAGGTCAATGCCTACCGCGAAATCGCTCACAATTACCAAAGGGATCATGCGCTCAATATGTGGTTCGTGCTGGCCACCGAAACGCCGGAAGGCATTACCGAAACCATCACCCGCATTGAAACCGAGACAGGCTTCAAGGTGTTCAACATGCCCAAGATTAAAGAATATTTCATCGGAGCGCGATTCGGCGCATGACAAACACTCGCATCAACCACGCGCTGGACGGTCTGGATCGGGCCATTATCGAGGCCACCCAGGCCGGCTTGCCGCTCACGGCCGAACCCTATCATGAGATCGCCGGCCATATCGGCGCAACCCCAGATCAGGTCATGGTACGACTGCGCGACATGCTGGACAGCGGCATCATTCGCCGGATCGGCATCGTGCCCAATCACTTCGCGCTGGGCTGGAAGTTTAACGGCATGACGGTCTGGGACATTGCAGATGAATCCGTCGATGAACTCGGCCTGCGTGTGGGTGCACTGAATTTCGTGACCCATTGCTACCAGCGCCCGAGATTTTTGCCCGAATGGCCCTACAATCTATTTGCCATGATTCATGCCAAAAGCCGCGATGACGCACAGCGACAGATCGACCAGATCGCCGCATTACTGGGGGGGTACTGCCGCGCCCACAGCACCTTGTTTAGTACCCGCATATTGAAAAAAACGGGATTGAGGATCTAGGATGTTCAGAATCTCCCAATACATGCACGAAATCGCCAAGCCGACCCCCATTGGCCCCAAGCGCAACCCTCCGGGTCCGGTGGTGATCTGGAATCTGATCCGCCGCTGCAACCTGACCTGCAAGCACTGCTATTCGATCTCGGCCGACAAGAATTTTCCGGGCGAGCTGTCGACGGCAGAAGTATTCACGGTCATGGACGACCTCCAGCAGTCCGGAGTTCCCGTGCTGATCCTGTCGGGCGGAGAACCCCTGCTCCGACCGGATATTTTCGAAATCTCGCGCCGCGCCAAGGACATGGGCTTTTACGTCGGTCTATCCAGTAACGGCACACTGATCACCGAAGAGAATATTGGGGTGATTCGGGAGATTGGCTACGACTACGTGGGCGTCAGCCTGGATGGCATCGAGTCCACCCACGATGTGTTCCGCCGCAAGCAAGGCGCCTTTGCGGAATCATTGCATGGCATACGGCTGTGCCGCGACGCTGGGATCAAGATCGGTGTGCGCTTTACGCTGACACAGGACAACGCCGATGACCTGCCGGCACTGCTCAATCTGGTCGATGCCGAGCAGATCTCCAAGTTCTATCTGTCGCACCTGAACTATGCCGGCCGTGGCAACAAAAACCGCGCACACGATGCGTTTCTGGAGACTACCCGCCAGTCGATGGATCTATTGTTCAGCCGTTGCTGGCAAGCCATCTCTTCGGGTGGAGACGTCGAATACGTCACCGGTAACAACGATGCAGACGGTGTCTACCTGCTGCTCTGGGTGCGCAAGAACTTTCCGCATCTCGAAGAGCACATGCGTATCAAACTGGCACAGTGGGGTGGCAACAGCAGCGGCGTCAACGTCGCCAATATCGACAACCTGGGCGTCGTACACCCGGATACTTTCTGGTGGCACTACCCGCTAGGCAATGTGAAGGCCCGGCCCTTCTCGGAGATCTGGCAGGACACCAGCGATCCGCTGATGGCTGGATTGAAAGCCCACCCCAGAAAGATCAAGGGCCGTTGCGGAGAATGCCAGTACTTTGATATTTGCGGTGGCAATACGCGTGTTCGCGCGCAACAGCTGGCCAACGACCCCTGGCAGGAAGATCCAGCCTGTTACCTGAGCGATGAGGAGATCGGCCTCGCCGCTCCTGCGGACCGCATCAAAGTGACGCCTTACAGAAAACCGCAGAAAGCGCACCATGCATAGTTTACTGGTTCGTGTGCTGCAGGCCACTTGCCTGACACTGTGTCTGGGCAGCACTACCGCATTCGCGGATAGCGCACAGGTCTATAAAAATAACTGCAGCAGTTGCCATGGTGCCGACCGCCTGGGGGGCTCGGGCCCGGCGCTGTTGCCGGAAAGCCTGGTCAGATTACGCAAGGCCGAGGCGGTTCGCACCATTGAAAACGGCCGTGCCGCGACCCAGATGCCCGGGTTCAAGGAGTCGCTCACGCAAGCGCAGATTGATGCACTGGTTGATTACATCTACGCCCCGCTGAAGACGCCACCCGTGTGGAACGCGCAGCAGATCCGCACCTCGCGTAGCCTCACAAGCAAAAAGCTTGGCGACCAGCCTATGTTTCAGGCCGATATGCTCAACCTGTTCGTCGTGGTCGAAACCGGCGACCACTTTGCAACCATTCTCAATGGCGACACCTTTGAGCCGATCACGCGTTTTCCCACACGCTACGCATTGCACGGCGGACCAAAATTCTCGCCCGATGGCCGCTACGTGTATTTTTCATCGCGCGATGGCTGGGTGAGCAAATACGATATCTGGAATCTGCAAATGGTGGCCGAAATCCGTGTCGGCATCAACACGCGCAATATCGCCATCTCGAGTGATGGACGGTACGTAATGGCAGCCAACTACCTGCCGCATGATGTGGTCATTCTCAATGCCAATGATCTGTCACTGATCAAGATCATTCCGGCAACCGATGAAAAGGGACAATCATCGCGCGTTTCTGCCGTGTACGATGCAGCTCCGCGCAAAAGCTTCGTTGTAGCACTTAAAGATGTGCCCGAACTGTGGGAGGTTAGCTACAACGACAATGCGCCACCAATTTACTCTGGCCTTGTTCATGACTACAAGATGGGCGAAGGTATCGCGACGTCCGGAAAGCTCAACCCACGTCGCACGCCACTGGAATCCACCCTTGACGACTTCTTTTTTGATCAGAGCTATACGCATCTAATCGGAGCTTCGCGCGAAGGCAAGGCCCAAGTAGTCAATCTCAATGTCCGACGGAAGGTTGCCGATTTAGATCTGACCGGTATGCCGCACCTAGGCTCTGGCATCACCTGGGAGCGTGGCGATCAAACACTTATGGCTACGCCGAACCTGAAAGAAGGCCTAATAACAGTGATTGACATGAAGAACTGGCAGGTTGTCCGGCAAATAAAGACACCGGGGCCTGGTTTTTTCATGCGCAGCCATGAAAACACGCCCTATGCGTGGACCGATGTCTTCATGGCAAAGGACAAGGACACGCTACAGCTTATCGACAAAAGTACCTTGGAGATTGCCAAGACACTAACTCCCTCCCCTGGAAAAACCGCAGCACACGTCGAGTTCACAAGGGATGGTAAGTATGCTCTGGTCAGCATCTGGGAAAACGACGGAGAGCTTGTGGTTTATGAAGCCGAATCCCTTAAGGAGATCAAACGCATTCCTATGAAAAAGCCTTCAGGGAAATATAACGTTTACAACAAAATCAACCGATCATCCGGCACCAGCCATTAAACGGCTCTGCAACTTCCCCATGACGATGTCCAAAAGAATTCCCGAATTGCTAAAAAACGTGCCGTTATTTAACGCTCTAGAACCGGTGCATCTTGAATTTATTGCGTCTTCATGCGAGGTTTTGAAGTTTGAACGCGGTGCCAGTATTTTTTGTCGCGGCGATCCTATACATTACTTTTACTATCTGCTTACCGGCAGCGTCAAGCTTTACGCCATGTCACGGGACGGCGCCGAGAAAGTGATTCATATTGCGAAACCCGGCGAGACGTTTGGCGAAGCGGCTTTATTTCTTGATGCCCCGGCGCCCGTGGGCACCGAAGCCATTCAAGAAAGCATGGTGCTGGCCTTACCGAAAACGACACTCTACAAACTTATCGAGCAAAATTCTCGCATCGCGTATCTGATGCTGGCCGGCATGTCGATGCGCATGCATCGTCTGATCCAGGAGATCAAGGGGGTTGCCCTACAATCCACCAGCGAACGAATCATCGCCTATTTACTGCAGCTGTGCAGCGAGCAACACGATACGCAGAAAATCAAGCTTCCGGCAAAGAAGTCGACGATCGCCTCGCTGCTGAACCTGACCCCGGAAACCCTGTCGCGCACTCTGACCAAACTGGAAAATCAAGGGCTGATTGAAGTCAACGCAACCGAAATCCATATCCCTGATAGTGAGCGGCTCCGTGCGACGAAGCTGATCTAACGCGTCAAATGCGCGTAAAGCAAGGCTAGTTTTTGCGGTAATTCTTCTGGTTTACGAATAACTACATAGTTTCCACTGCCCATCAAGTGCGGCAGGTAATCACTGGCTTCGGTATCAATGGTCACACAAAATGGCCGCAGCCCCATTTTCCTAGCCTCCAGGAGTGCAATCCGCGTGTCCTCAATCCCGTAACGACCCTCGTACTGATCGATGTCATTGGGTTTGCCATCAGTCAGCAACAACAAGATGCGCTGGCTGTTTTTCTGTTTGGACAAAATCGTCGCTGCATGGCGAATGGCTGCGCCCATGCGCGTATAGTAGCCGGGTTTAATCGCCGCAATCCGGCCACGGATCAGGCCGTCATAGGTTTCGTCGAAGGTCTTCAACCTGTGAAAATGAATCCGGTCCCGACGCAGCGACGAAAAACCATAGAGTGCAAACGGATCGCCCGTCGTTTTCAACGCCTCAGAAAACAACAGCAATGAGTCCTGAATCACATCAATGGCTCTGGCTGTATTCGAGACATAGGAATCGGTCGACAGCGACAGATCGGCCAGCACCAGGCAGGCCAGATCGCGCTGTTTATTGACGAGCGCCCTGAATACGCCCTGATCGCGCACATGCCCGCCGATCTTCATGTCCGTCATGACACGCACCCAGGCATTCAGGTCGACCTCTTCCCCATCGGGCTCGGCATTCAGCCATTGCCGGTTCGGCACCAGCGCCTGAAACTGTCGGCACAAGGCCTTCGCAGTTCTGCGCAAGGTGGCAGGCAGCTCGATTGGCGTGACATTCGGAGTCACCACTTCCTGCAACCGACAATAGCCGGCTTGCATCAGGCGTTTTTTCCAATGCCACTCCGGCAAGGGAATGCCTTCGCCAATGGGCCGCTCATCCTCCGTGGCAGGGAGATCTAGATCGAACTTGACGCGTGCCGCGCTGGTTTCCCCGTGGCTGGAGACAGTGAGTAAGTCCATATCCTCGGCAGCACGCTTGGCCGCATCGGGATCTTCCTCATCCTCCTGGCTTCGATTGACCTTGGTGTATTCGGCCCAGGAAAATATACTTTCGGCGCGAAACATCAGCAGAAAGCCGTTCTTATCTTCCGGGTCTTCTTTGAGTTCCGCTTTGAATTTGCGCCGGAGCTTTTCGCGCGCATCCTTGCCGGAGCCCGGCATTGGTGCGCTGTCTTCCCGTGCACTGGAGGGCAAATGGACTGCCGGTGGCGACGGGTGCGTCCACAGTAATATTGGATAAAAGCCGCGTCGGGCCTCAGGCATTACCTCAACGGATCCGGGTTCATGCAAGGCCTGCCGGATCGCCCGTTCCTGCGCTGCTTCGTTCGCTTCCAGCTTATCCGGGTCTGGGCGCAACGCGACCAGGTTTTCGACCAGTCTGGCATAAACACTCACCAAACCGGGAAAGCGTTCGAGCGTCAGTTGCGTGATGCGCTGATTGCGGACAATCCACGGTAACGCGGGGTCGATCAGCACCGTGGCAATTGCGGCCAGCCAGAAATACAAATCGCGGTTGAGTGACTTTTCAGAAAAAAGGTCAATTTTTGCCGGCAAGCGCAACGAGTCCTTGTCCATCCAGGACAGGGCAATTTTCTTGCCACTACCGGCAATCTTTTGCAGGAATGATCGCCGACCACCATGATAGGTCGGCTGAGAGGCGATAATCGTCAGACCGGGGTCTCCGCCCAGAGCGCGGAAATAGACGGCCAGACTGGGCGCGATCTCATCAAGCAACACAGCCGCACCGGCCGACCGATGCTCAGCCGCACCGGTGATGATTTTGTCCCAGAGTTGGCCAACGTATTCTTCCATGAATCAGTGCCCAAAGGTTGCCCGGACCACCTCATTGAGTGCCAGAGCGGTTTCCGGCTCGTCAGTCAGTGTTTCCACGAGCGCGGCACGACAAGCACGCATCGGATCACATCCATCCTTGATCAGGGTCGCGGCGTAAACCAGCAGGCGCGTACTGGCGACTTCTTCCAGGTCATGATCACGCAGCGAACGGAAAGCGCCGGCAATCGATACCAGTCGCTTGGCGGTCAGCACATCGATACCGCTTTCTCCTTGAAGGACTTCGACTTCTTTCTCAGAGCTCGGAAAATCAAAGGTCAGCGCGACAAAGCGTTGCCGTGTCGATGGCTTCATGCCTTTGAGAAAATTCTGATAGCCCGGGTTATACGAAACCACCAGCATGAAGCCATCAGGCGCGTGCAGCATTTCTCCCGTACGATCAATGGGCAGGATCCGGCGATCATCGGCCAAGGGATGAATGACAACGGTCGTATCCTTACGCGCTTCGACCACTTCATCAAGGTAACAAATCCCCCCCTCGCGCACCGCGCGGGTAAGTGGGCCATCGCACCAGACCGTTTCACCGTGGCTGATCAGATGCCGGCCGACCAGATCGGCTGCCGTCAGATCGTCGTGACAGGCTACCGTATGTAACGGTAAATCCAGCTTGGCCGCCATATGCGCAACGAAACGCGTCTTGCCACAACCCGTGGGCCCCTTGATCAGCAAGGGCAACTTGTTACGCCAAGCACGTTCAAAGATCTCGCATTCATCATGCGATGGCTCATAAAATGGGAGTTGAGTCATGAGGCTTCTCTGTTCGTTAAATAAAAAAAGGGGAACAACACGCTCCCCCTTTCTTTTAGTCCGTGGTTGCGTTTTCTGAGAGCTTAACGCACCGCTTTCTTTTCACCATTAATGAAGAAACTGGCAATGTAGAGCACCAAACCGATCAGGAACACCACACCAGCAATTTCACGCAGCCAGTAGAAGATGGCGATCTGATCTTGTACGACCATGAACGGCTGCGGATTCGAGCCCATACGCTGCAGCCAGGTCTGCAGAATGCCAGCACCCGTGAGGAACAGCGTAATGAACACCATCGAAACCGTCATCAGCCAGAACGACCACATTTCAACCACCTGGGCGCGATCCGAATTGGCGGCGCGGCCGCGCATGATCGGCATGGCATACGAAATGATGGTCAGAACCACCATCACATAAGCACCATAGAAGGCCATGTGGCCGTGTGCCGCTGTAATCTGGGTGCCGTGCGTATAGTAGTTGACCGGTGCCAGTGTGTGCAGGAAGCCCCATACCCCAGCACCCAGGAAGGCCATCACGCCCGTGCCCAGCGCCCACAAAGTTGCCGCCTTGTTAGGATGATCACGGCGACGCTTGTTGACCATGTTGAACGCGAATAGTGTCAGCAGGAAGAACGGAATCGGTTCGAGCGCCGAGAAGATACTCCCCCACAGCTGCCAGTATTCCGGTGTACCGATCCAGAAGTAATGGTGACCGGTACCGATGATGCCCGTTACGAGCGCCATGGTGATGATCACGTACATCCACTTATCGATGACTTCGCGGTCGATACCGGTGATTTTGATCAGCACGAAGGCCAGGATGGCGGCGAGAATCAATTCCCAGACCCCTTCAACCCAGAGGTGAACCACCCACCACCAGTAGTACTTATCCTTAACCAGGTTGTCCGGGTTGTAGAACGAGAACAGGAAGAGTACGGCGAGACCGACCAGCCCGGTCAGAAGGATCAGAGTGATCGATGTTTTACGACCTTTCAGAATCGTCATGCCGATGTTGAACAAAAATGCCAGCGCCACAACCACAATACCGATTTTGGTAATTAGCGGTTGTTCTAAAAACTCTCGCCCCATGGTTGGCAGTAAATCATTGCCCGTAATCTTGGCTAACGTGGCATAAGGTACCGATAGATAACCAACGACGGTTAAGGCACCTGCCACCAGGAATATCCAGAAGATAGCCCAGGCCAATTTGGGACTGTATAACTCCGTTTCAGCCTCTTCCGGCACGAGATAGTAGGCCGCCCCCATAAACCCGAACAGCAGCCAGACGATCAAGAGGTTGGTGTGCACCATGCGTGCCACATTGAAGGGGATGGCCGGAAACAGAAAATCGCCGACCACATATTGCAGCCCCATGATCAGACCAAACAAAATCTGGCCGACAAAAAGCGCAATTGCAGCGATAAAGTAAGGCTTCGCTACCGCCTGAGATTGATATTTCATATAAGGTATCTCCAGAGTTTAGGTCGCGTTAGCCTTCAATATTCGGCGGCCACTTGCTGGTGTTGATCTTGGAGCTGTACTCCAGGAAATTCACCAGATCGTTAAGCTGCTCGTCTGAAAGGTTGAACTGAGGCATCTGGCGGCGGCCAGGTGCACCTGTCGGCATAGCTTGCATCCAACCCTTGATAAATTCTGGGCCACGACGCTGATAGACATTCCCCAGTTCAGGTGCGAAATAAGCGCCCTCTCCCAGCAACGTGTGGCAACCAATGCAGTTATTGGTTTCCCACACCTTCTTGCCACGGGCGACCGACTCGGTCAGGTTCTGGCTGTTATCAATTTTTGGCCATTTCTGGTGGGTGTCATAGGTCATCGCCAGAAAGACCAGTATGAAAAACAATGATCCCCCGAGAAAAATGTTTCTAGCAGTCGACTTGCTAAACCTTGCAGTCATAACGGTTCTCCGGAACTTAAGAATTGCTTAAATTTTAGGAGATCGTCAGTCGATTATCCTTGATCCAAATCAATATTCAGTGCAGAAACCGGGCTACTCGCATGATATTCGACGCTGATTGATGCAACCTTTCTCATGTCTTTTGTACGCAGATCATGCTGTCCCCACAAAAAGATTATGATGAGATCATAGGGATTGCGCGAGCTTAGTTTTAAGCCTGAGTTTTTCGAGTCTGAACATGACAGAAGCCGCCTAACAGGCGGCTTCTGAGTGTACTTTGGTGCCCAGGAGAGGACTCGAACCTCCACACCTTACGGCGCCAGAACCTAAATCTGGTGCGTCTACCAATTTCGCCACCTGGGCAGGTGCCAATTGCGAGCTGCGATTCTAACACTGAAGCGCATCTATCTATACACTTCGCCTCATGGCTTTGAATTCTACCGACCACTACGAAAACTTTCCCGTGGCCTCGCTGCTCCTCCCCACAGCGTTACGGCAACCCGTGGCGGCCATCTACCGTTTTGCACGCAGCGCCGACGATATCGCCGATGAAGGCACCGCCAGCCCGGAAGAACGGCTGGCCCAGCTTCAGGCTTATGACGATGCCCTGCACCGGATTGCTGCAGGGCGGCCCGTCTCTGACGGCCTGGCGCCGGTATTCCAGCCATTACGGGAAGAACATCTTCGTATCGGCCTACCGCTGGCACCCTGCCATGCCCTGCTCTCAGCCTTTATGCAGGATGTGCACCAAACCCGCTACGCCAGTCACGACGCGCTGCTGGATTACTGCCACCGGTCGGCTAACCCCGTCGGGCATCTGATGCTGTTTCTTTTTAAGGCAGACACCCCGAAGCATATCGCCATGTCGGATGCAATTTGTACCGCCCTGCAACTCACGAATCACTGGCAGGATATTGCCGTGGATGCCAGCAAAGGCACCCATGGTCGGATTTATCTGCCGCTGGATGAATTGGCGCTCTGGGGCTATAACGACGCCGACATTATTTCCGGTGAAGGCATGCGCCGTGACCCACTGCGCTGGGCCGAATTTATGCGATATCAGACACAACGGGTACAGGCGCTGTTTGATGACGGGGCTGCGCTCTCCGGGCTGCTTGGCCAGCAATCCTGGCGGATCGGCCAGGAATTACGGCTCACCGTGGCCGGTGGTCGACGCATTCTGGACAAAATCGATGCCGTGGGGGGGGATGTCTATACCCGCCGCCCCAGACTGAATTGGCGGGATTGGTTATCTATGGTCTTTAGTCGTTAATCTGCCAAGGCTCCCCCGCGTGTTCTACAATCTCACCCGATGAATAACCACGACTACTGCCAGCAGAAGGTTGCCGAAAGCGGCACCTCGTTCTATT
This sequence comes from uncultured Dechloromonas sp., assembly GCA_964387485.1. Classification (GTDB taxonomy): domain Bacteria; phylum Pseudomonadota; class Gammaproteobacteria; order Burkholderiales; family Rhodocyclaceae; genus Fluviibacter. The sequence continues at coordinate 29,214 of CAYLWV010000006.1, forward strand.
ACGCCTTTCTGTTTCTGCCACCAGAGAAACGGCAGGCCATTCACGCTCTGTACGCTTTCTGCCGCGAAGTCGATGATGTGGTGGATGAATGCGACGACCCGGCGATTGCCGTGGCCAAATTGAGCTGGTGGCGGCAGGAAGTAGCACTCCTCGAATCGCCGGCTGGCCAACCCCAGCCCACGCATCCAGTGACGCTGGCGCTCAGGGATGTGCGGCAGCATTTTGATCTGCCGCTGGAATACTTTAATGAGATCATCGACGGTATGGCGATGGATCTGGAATACAGCCGTTACCCGGACTTCAAATCACTCTCGCTGTATTGCTACCGTGTGGCCGGGGTTGTGGGGTTGTTGTCGGCCGAGATCTTCGGCATGACGGATCGCAAAACCCAGCGCTATGCCACGGAGCTGGGCACAGCACTGCAACTGACCAATATCATCCGCGATGTGGGGGAAGATGCCCGGCGTGGTCGGATCTATCTGCCGATCGATGAACTGCAGCGTTTTAACGTGCCGGCTGCCGATATTCTGAATGCACGGGAAACGCCGGAATTTCTGGCGCTGATGCAGTTTCAGGGAGATCGTGCCCAATCCTATTACGATAAGGCGATGGACAGCCTACCAGCGGCCGACCGCTCGGCCCAGCGCCCGGGCCTGATTATGGCGGCGGTTTACCGCACCCTGCTCGACGAGATTGCCAAGGATGACTACCAGGTACTGAAGCAGAAGACGGCCCTACCCCCGCTGCGCAAGCTGTGGCTGGCCCTGAAAACCTGGTTCAAGTATTGATGCGTTCCAGCGGCGACCCCAAACCCTCGGTCGCCATTATCGGCGGCGGTTGGGCCGGTTTGTCCTGTGCGCTCCGGCTGGCACGCGCCGGCCACCGACCGATTGTTTACGAATCTGCGCCAGAGGTCGGTGGACGGGCACGACGCGCCCAATTGGATGGCTATGATCGCGACAATGGTCAGCACCTCATGCTATCGGGTTGCAAGGCACTCACCGCGCTGTTTGCCGAGATTGGTGTCGCACTCCCCACCGATGCTTTTGCTTACCGGAATACCGAAGGCGGCTTCTCGCTGGCCGGTCGCCATGGTCGCAGCGGCTTGTTGTTGGGCCTTATGGGTGCCAGCTGTTTTAGCCTGAGTGATCGCCTGCGACTCCTTAAAGCGCTGATAACATTGCAATGGCGCGGGTGGCAGGTGCCAGCGCATGAGACGGTATTACAGTGGCTGCTGACGCAACAGCAGCCACCGGCGCTGGTGCATCGGTTCTGGGCCCCACTGACACTGGCTGTGCTCAATACGCCGCTCGAAATCGCGATCATGGCCCGTCTGGTGCCAGTGCTGCGAGACACTCTGGGCACCGGTGCGGATGCCTTGCAAATCGTGCAGCCCCCGGATGACCTGAGCGCCAGCATCGTCGAACCCCTGGTGGCGGCTATTCAGGCGGCGGGCGGGGTCGTGCATTGTGGCCAGCGTATCACCGCGATCACGCAGACCATCACGAACGTTACGGCAGTGAACAACGCCCCACGTGACCCGCAACGCTATGAGGTTCATATTGCCGGGACCACGGTGCCACAGACTTTTGACCGGGTGGTCCTGGCTGTGCCGCCGTGGTCGCTGACCAAGCTGGATGTACCGTTTGCAACGGCAGACCTGTGCCTCCGATTTGGTGCGCAACCGATTGCCACGGTCTATCTAGGCTTCGATGCCCGCGTCGGTTTACCCACGCCGCTGGTACAGATTGATGGCCCACTGCCGGCCGATGCCCGAGTCTGGGTGATGGATCGCGCACACTGTGGTGAGCCAGGCGTGATGGCAGTGTCACTGTCGGCCGAAGGCCCCTGGTGTACGTTGACCCATGGCGATCTGGCAGCGGCCTGTGCTGCTCGCGTGCAAGCGGCGTTACAGATCACGTCTCCCTGCTTATGGCAGAAGGCGGTGGTGGTCCATCGGGCAACCTATGCCGCCACGCTGACGGCCAGACTCAATGATGGCGAGGCCGAACCCCTGCCCGGCTTGTGGCTGACCGGCGACTGGACCCACCCGCACTACCCGGCCACCCTCGAAGCGGCGGTTGCTTCGGGCTTTGATACGGCAAACCGGATTCTGCAATCCCATACCTGAACCGAGCCACGGGTTTTTCGTTAGAATCTTGTCATTATGACGATCTGGGCCATCGGCGATATTCAAGGGTGCTACGACCCGCTACAGCGACTGCTGGACAAGTGCCGTTTTGATCCGGCACAGGACACGCTATGGCTGGTGGGCGATCTGGTGAACCGTGGCCCGCAATCGCTGGAAACGCTGCGCTTTCTGCGTAGCCTCGGCAAATCGGCCGTGACGGTGCTCGGTAACCATGATCTCTATCTGCTGATGGTGGCCGCTGATGCGGTGCCCCGCCGGGGAAAAGACGATACGCTGGGCCCGATCTTTGATGCCCCGGATGCGCCCGAGATTCTGGACTGGCTCAAGGCACAACCTCTGGCACACGCCCAGATGCTGAATGGGCAACGTTATGTGATGGTGCACGCCGGTCTGCTGCCGGCCTGGACTGCGGACGATGCGCTTACTCTGAGCGATGAAGTCTCCACGCATCTGCGCGGACCGCATTTTGCCGAATTTCTGCGCAATCTCTGGGGTGATAGCCCGTTGGGCTGGCAAACCAAGCTGGGCACCATGGATCGCGCCCGGGTGGTCGTCAACGCCATGACACGCATGCGCTTCTGTACCCGTCAGGGGCAGATGGACCTCCGAATCAAAGGCAAACCGGAAAACGCGCCGGATGGCCATGTGCCCTGGTTCGAGGTGCCGGGGCGTAAAACAGCCAAGGACACGCTGGTGGTTGGCCACTGGTCGGCACTGGGCCTGAAAATGACCTCCAATCTGATTGCCCTGGATTCGGGATGCCTCTGGGGCGGCCATCTGACTGCCGTCAGTCTGCCCGAGCGCGAAATCATGCAGGTCACCTGTACCAGCTGCCGTTAATATGCCTTGAGGGCTTGTTGGCGTGGTTGGCAGTGCCGTTCCTGGGTTATTTGACGCAGGTCAAATTCTTGCGTCAGGACACGTCACAAATTAGGCGTAGAATCTATTTTCATGCACCGCATCATTCTAGTGTCATAGGCGCCTCAGGCGCCTGCAGAAAGAGATCATCATGCTTGAAGAACATTATCTGAAGCCCCTATTTGAACCGGAGAGTGTGGCCGTTTTTGGCGCCAGCGACCGGGAGGACTCGGTGGGCCAGGTGCTGTTTGCCAACCTGCTACAAACCGGTTTCGGTGGCCGCCTGTTCCCGATTAACCCGAAACATGAGGTGGTTCAGGGCCAGCAGACCTTCAAGTCGCTGCACGATGTGCCGGGGCGCGTGGATCTGGCGATTATTTGTACGCCAGCCATGTCTGTGCCGGGCATCATCGAACAATGTGGCGAGCGCGGTGTGCGCTTCGCGTTGATCGTTTCCAGCGGCTTTGCCGAACGCGGTCATGCCGGTGCGGCACTAGAACGCAAGGTTCTGGAGATCGCCCGCAGCTACAGTGTGCGAATTCTGGGCCCGAACAGCCTGGGCATTATGCGCCCACCCACCCGACTGAATGCCACCTTTACCCAGGAGCGCGCTCACGAAGGCAAGATGGCACTGGTATCCCAATCGGGCGCCATCTGCTCCGCTATTCTGGATTGGGCCCTGCCCAACAAGGTAGGCTTTTCGTCCGTGGTGTCATTGGGCCGCTCCTCCGATATCGATTTCGGCGAAATTCTCGATTACCTGGTGCACGATCCGCGCACCCATTACATTCTGCTCTATATCGAAGGCATCCAGAACGCCCGTTTATTCCTGTCGGCGCTGCGATCAGCCGCCCGCATCAAACCGATTCTGCTCTACAAGACCGGTCGTTTTGCCTCGGGCACGGCGGCTGCCCTAACCCACAGCGGTATCCGCAGTGGCTCGGATACGGTGTTCGACATGGCCGTACGCCGCGCCGGTGTGGTGCGCGTGAACAGCATCATCCAGCTGATCGAAGGCGCCAAAGCCCTCAATGACCGTCTGCAACCCAAAGGCAAGCGCCTGCTGATTATTACCAACGGCGGCGGCCCTGGCGCGATTGCCGCCGACCGCGCCAGTGAAGCTGGCATCCCTTTGGCCGAACTACAGGAATCCACCGTACAGACACTGAACAAGGTGCTGCCGACGACTTGGTCGCATGCCAACCCGGTGGATATCGGCGGTGACGCCAACCCTGCCCGCTATCGCGAGACCATTGCACTCTGTGCCGCCGATGATCATGTGGACGGCCTGCTCGTGATGCTGACACCGCAGGCGATGACCAAGCCGATGGCTGTAGCCGAACAGATGGTTGAGCTGTCCAAAGAGCTCAACAAGCCGCTGATTGCCTGCTGGATGGGCGAAGAACACACGCGTGAAGCCCGCGAGTTCATGTCCAGCCACAATATTCCGGTGTTCCGTATGCCGGAATCTTCGGTGGATCTGTTCTCCAATCTATCGACCTTTTACGAAAACCAGCGTCTGCTGCTGCAAACACCCGCCGCCAAGACCGAAGGTAACGAGCTGCGTATTGAGGGCGCCCGCATGCTGATCGATGCGGTGCTGGCCGAAAAACGCAAAACCCTGTCGGAAATGGAATCCAAGTCGGTATTACGTGCCTTCAAGATTCCTGTGGCTCAAACGATGGTGGCACACAGTGTCGCCGATGCGCTGATGTATGCCGAACAGCTGGGCTTCCCCATTGCGATGAAGGTGGACTCGCCGGATATTCTGCGTAAAACGGATGCCGGCGGTGTCCGTCTGAACATTCAGGATGCAGTGTCGCTGCGCAACGCCTATCACGACATTATTGAAACCGTGAAGCGCAAACACCCGAACGCCCGGATCTCCGGCGTGTCGATTGAGCCCTTTGTGTCACGTAACCATGCCCGTGAAGTGCGCGTCGGTGTCTTCCGTGACCGCACCTTTGGCCCTGTCATCACCTTTGGTAGTGGTGGCAATGAATCCGACCTGTATCCAGATCGCGGCATGGCGTTGCCACCGCTGAATCAGGTACTGGCCGAGAGTCTAGTCAAATCCACCCGGGCATTCAATCTGCTCAAGGGCCATGGCGCGGTTCCTGCTGCAGATATTGATGCCATTTACGACCTGCTGCTGCACATCTCGGATCTGGTCAGCGAGATTCCACAGATCATCGAACTGGATATCAATCCGCTGATTGTGGATGAGGAAGGTGTGATCGCCGCCGATGCCCGCATCGTCATTGACTATGCGCCGACCACGGTGGACCGGTATGCGCACATGGCCATTCACCCCTACCCGAACCATCTGGTGGAAGAATGGATTCTGCCCGACGGCGCTTCGGTCACCATCCGCCCGGTACGCCCGGAAGATGCGGAAATGGAAAAAGAGTTCGTCAAGAACATGTCGGACGAGAGTCGCTACTTCCGCTTCATGGATACCATGCGGGAGCTTTCCAAGCCGCAACTGGTGCGCTTTACGCAGATCGACTACGACCGGGAAATGGCCTTTGTCGCCGTGCAGATCAACGATGCCGGCATCCCGGAACAGATTGGTGCCTCACGCTATGTCACCAATCCGGACGGCGAAACCGTGGAGTTTGCGCTGGCCGTGGCAGACAGCTGGCAGAAGCGCGGTCTTGGCCGTAAGCTGATGCAGGTACTGATTGATTGTGCCCGTATCAAAGGCTATTCGGCGGTGATCGGCGATGTGCTGTCGGACAACACCAAAATGCTCAATCTGATGAGTTCGCTGGGTTTCAAGATTCTGCCGAACCCCGAAGACAACACCATCAAGCGCGTGGTGAAACCGCTCACCCACTAACTCATGGTGGGCTCAGATATTCTGGCGGCTGCGGGTGTTGATCACCGGCAGTGTGCCGGGATTCAGTGAGCGTATCTGGGGCACCGATTGGCCCGGTTTTAGAAAAGGGCTGGTCGGTTGCTCGGCGCCAAACTGGACGATGACGCTGAACTCGTTTTCTTCACTCAGGGCGCCGCGGTTAACCGTCAGGTACTCACGGAACGGCACACCCATGGGCTCGATAATATAGAAATCCCGCTTATTGCCCATGGTCTTGCTCTGATAGGTGTAATCCGATGCACGGAAGCTGACCATGTGGTACGCCCCTTTCTGAATCTGGCGCGTACTGGTGACATTATCGTTAGAACGTTCCACCAGCATGAGCTGAATTGATCGCAGCTGACGCAGGGCTTCACCCGCCAGCCATGTCTGGTAACAGCGCAACGTCTCATACTGCGGGTCGTTACGGAAACAGAGCAGCCCTTCCCCGTTCACCATCTCCGTACCGCGGGGCGTCTGATTCCTGAAGGGCGACGGCGCCAGGCCCAGAGGCACTGCGACCGGAGCCGTAATCAGCGACAACAATGACTTGCCGATGTCGGACCATTTGGCCCGCTCGAAGTCGACACGCTGACCCTGCACATTAAGGAAGGATTCCAGATCGGAATACCATTTTTCGCTGGGCGCGACATCAGACACCTGCAACACGATCTGGGCATTTTTACGGTTATCGGTGGTGACGTGCAGCCGATCCATCCGCGCACTAAACATGGCCGGACGCTTGATCAGCGCTTCAAGCGTGGCACGGGCTTCATCCTGCTTTTCGACAAAGCGCCCCACTTCGCCCAGGTTCAACGTTCGGCTATTGGGATTGAGCGCGATGTTTTTTTTGTCGAGCGACACCTCGGCCCGGATTTTAACGACGCAGGGTGAATCACCCCGGCTTTCCAGAACGGTGTACTGCCGGACAACGCCACCACTGTATTCGTTGATACTTTCGGCATAATACTTGTCGGCCACCAGGGATTTCTGGCTATTGACGAACGAGCCGACGGCCTTGTCGCTGGCCTGAACCTTGGCCTGACCCAGGGCTTCCTGACAGCTGTTGCCGGTGCCTTCGGCCAGCACCGTCTGCACATCGCCGTTTTTAGGCGTGGATGCACAGGCCGACAGAAAAACGGCGGCACCCACCCACAGGCTGCGCCGCCAGAACCACGGTGTCATGGATTAGAAGCCGCCCATCGCCTTACGGGCCTGCTCGGCACCCCTAATGCTTTGCTGGGTCACCAGAATGGTCACCGATACATGCTGCTGTTCCTTGGAGACTTTGCGCTCAACGACCTGTACGCCCTTCAGAATGGCCTGGGAGTTATCGTCAATGCGCTCACGCACCGTCTGTGCCACAGTGTTAGCCTTCTGACGGCTTTCCTTGGTAGCCTGACTGTTGCTGGCCGCATCTTCGTCTTCACCCGAGGTATTGGATTCGTTAGCGCTATCGACCTGGGCAATGTTCTTCAGATAGGACTTGGAAATGGTCTGTACCGACTTGGTGGACTTGACGTCGTTCGACATGAATTCGGTCAGGTTGCGCTTGGCACGCATGGTGGCCGTTTTAAAGGCAATCTCCACACCTTCCGGGGCATTGTTGACCAGCGGTGCGGTTGCCGAGGACTTAATCGACAGCCAGTTGCCCTTGTCGTCGAAGGTGAGCGTCAGCGGACCGTTGGCTTCGAGAAACTCGACATCGGCCGTGCGGCCCGGCGTGGCGTCCACCGGGTTTTTCGGGGTACTGCTACAGGCCGTCAGGCCGAGAAAGATGGCCGAAACAATCAGAAAGGACTTTTTCATTACAGCTCCTAGTTGGTCGGTAGTACGTATTGTTGAACGACCACATCCGGTCGTTGATAGAGTTCCTGCACCTTCTTGCGGACCACCGGATCGGAAATCTGATTCCCCAGCAGATCATTACGGGCCAGTTTTTCCACCTTGGCACCCTTCGGCAGTTTTTTCGGCACTGACGTGGTTTGCAACGCTTTAACCGGCGCG